>JBOGIX010000772.1:0-5249 GCA_050744685.1 Vicinamibacterales bacterium
AGCCAGAACGGGTCGGCGGCCGGGATGATCGACAACATCAGCATCACCGGCGACGGAACGATTCTCGCCACGTTTGGCGCGGGGCAGACCGTCGCCGTGGGCCAGCTCGCGCTGGCGAGCTTCAACAACCCGAAGGGCCTCGTGAAGATGGGGTCGAACCGGTACGGCGAGAGCCAGGCGGCCGGCATTCCCAACGTCGGCGTGGCCGGCACGGGCGGCCGCGGCACGCTCATCGGCTCGGCGCTCGAGCAGTCCAACGTCGACATCGCCACCGAGTTCACGCAGATGATCCTCGCCCAGCGCGGGTATCAGGCCAACTCGAAGACGATCACCGTGTCCGACGAGATCCTGGTCGACACGCTCGCGCTCAAGCGGTAAACATCGATGGTTTCAGAGGTCAACCTGTTCGCGGGGCTCGGCGCGGTGGGCGCCGAGCCTGCCGTTCCTGCCGGTCCGGACGACACGCCCGGCGGGAGCTTTGCCGCCCTCGTTGCGCAGGCGTCGATGGACGCGGGCGCCGCGAACGGCGCGCATCCGGTGGAGGGCGTCATCAACCGCGTGTTCGTTGCGGAATGGTGCCTGGCAGCACCGGACGTCGCGGCGGCCGCGACAATCGATGGAACAGAAGAAGAAGCGGGAGATATCGAAGGCACGATCGAGTTCGACGAGGAAACGTCTGAGGACGGGCTCGCCGGAATGCTGACGGAGCTCGTCGGCGTTCAGGCTCCGGTCGTCGTGCCGCCGATTGCGCTCCCGGTCGAGCCCGTTGCGCCCGGCCGTGCGCACGCCGAGACCGATGCCGCACCGGCCGCTCCGGGAAAGGGTGCCGGACCGGACGCGCGAATGTCGCAACCGCCGTCAGCCGGCACGCTCCTCAGCGGATCGGAACGGACTCTGGCAGCGACCGCGGCCGATGCTCTGCCGGGGCCTGCAAGCAATCGCGCGGCGGAACCCGGGGATGCGTTCCCCACCGTGCCCGGGGAACCAGTTCCCGCTACGCGAGCGCCCAGCGCGGGATCGAAGCGCGAACTCGCGCAATCCGCAGACGAGAATCAGCGCGACCCGGCGGTGCAGGGGAACGTCCCCGCACTCTCCGCAGATCTCTCGATTCAGGGTGCTGCATCAGCTGAAACCGTCGAAGGACCTTCTGAAGTTACGCCGCGCGCTCGGGCTGCCGCGGCACAGCTTTCGAAGGCCATCGAAAGGGTCGGCGGCCACACGACCAGTCAGCCGATCGCCGTCCACGTCGAAGGCTCGCAGGGTGAGGCCGCCTCGGGGGAGCATGCGCCGGCTGGTTCGTCACCGGAGGACCACGCGCCGGCAGGAACTGCGCCAGCGCGCCCTCACCTGCACGCGCCCATGCCGGCGTTCTCGAGCCATGTCGTGACGGAGCTGCAGCGCCAGCCGACGGTTTCCCAGGCGGGCCCCGTCGTGCCGCTGCCCGGTCACGAAGCGCCGCCGGATGCCGGAACGACTGACCAGATCGTCCACGCGATTCGGATGCAGTTCCGCGACGGGATCGGCGATGCCGTGATCCGGCTCAAGCCGGAGCACCTCGGTGAAGTGTCGGTCTCGCTGCGCGTGGATCAGCAGACCGTCTCGGCCACCGTGCACGCCGAGGTGCCGGCCGTGCGTCAATGGCTCGAGTCGCAGGAGTCGATGCTTCGCAACAGCCTGTCGGAACAGGGCCTCCACCTCGACAAGTTCGCCGTGCGCGAGGACGAGTCAGGACGGAAGCAGCAGGAACAAGAAGACGCCGACTCTCCTCGTAAGGCGACGCGGCCGCTGCGCTCGCGCCGCGACGAAGACGAGCCGCGCTTCGAGGTCGTCGTCTAGACAACCTTAACTCCCAGCATCCAACCTCCAACTTCCAACTTCCAAGGGCAACGCTCGCGAGAGCGCGGTGAAATTCGAACCAACCAGCTTTGCGACCGCGAGTTCCACGCGGCTGGTTCGATCCTCGCGCCTTGAAGTCGGGAGTTGGAGGTTGGGAGTTGGACGACTCGGAGAGGATGACGCCCCTCCGACCCCCTGTCGGTCGGCCGACCCCTTCAGACCCGCAATTGCGGCCATTTCTGCGCGATTCTGTCGTCTCCGGCGAGGCACCCCCCTTGCTCTGTGACTTGCGCCGGTGGAATCCGGACATCAAACCATGTCACAGCCAACACCCGCGGCGGACGCCGCACCGAAGAAGAAGTCCATTCTCGTCATCGCGCTGGTCGTTGCCTTCCTGCTCGGAGGCGGTGGGGCAGCCGGCGCCTATTTCTACGTGCACCGCGGCGCGGCCGCAGCGCCGCCGGCGCCCGAGCCGGGCATCGCCGCGCTCGACACGTTCGTCGTGAACCTCGCCGATCCCGGCGGGCACCGCTTCGTGCGCGTCACGCTCAGCCTCGTGCTCGACTCCCAGCATGCCGCCGACGAGCTGAAGGAAGACGAAGTGGCGCGCGTACGGACGCGCTCGTCGATCCTCGAGCTGCTGACACTCCAGACCGCCGACCGGCTGGTCACGCCGGAAGGCAAGGCGGCGCTGAAGAAGGAGATTGCCGAACGCGCCTCACACGCGCTCGGCCACGCCAAGGTTGTCGATGTCCTCTTTACTGAATTCGTCGTCCAGTTCTGACCTGGGCCCGCTCGAGCTCCGGCCGCTTCACGACGTCGTCTGCGACATCGACATCGTGCTCGGCACCGGTGCGATGAGCGTGCGCGAGTGCCTCCACCTCAAGCGGCACGCCGTCATCCGCCTGTCCCAGGCGGCCGGCGCCGATTTGCAGGTCTTCGTGAACGGCGTGCCCGTCGCGCAGGGAGAGGTCGTCATCGTAGAGGACAGCACCGCCATCCGAGTCACCGAGATTCTGCCGCCGGCGAGTGCGGAGGTGTCGTGAACACGCTGCTCGCCGTCCTGATCGTCCTCGCGCTCGTGGCCGTGCTGGCGTGGCTGGCCCGCCGCGGCACGTTTGCCGGCCTGAAGGCTGCCAATCGCGTCGTGTCGGTCGAAACAGCCGTGCCCATCGGCGAGCGACGCTCGCTGGTCGTAGTCGCGGTCGAGGGGCGCCGGCTGCTGCTCGGCGTGGCCCCCGGCCAGGTATCGCTGCTCACCGAGCTGTCCCCCGCGGTTCCCGCGACCGCCGGCACATCCGCACACGGTTCGTAATGTCACGCCGCATCGCAGGGTTGACCATCACCTTTCTGATGGTCCTCGGATCGGGTTCGACTGCGCTCGCGCAGACCAACAACCTGGATCTCCGCGTAGACGGAATCGGCAGCGTCTCGGCTCCGCTTCAAATCGTCCTGCTGCTGACGCTGATCTCGTTCCTGCCTGCCATCCTGGTCACGATGACCTCGTTCACCAGGATCGCGATCGTCTTCCATTTCCTTCGCCAGGCGCTCGGCACGCAGGAAACGCCATCGAACCAGATTCTCATCGGGCTCGCGCTCTTCCTCACGATGTTCATCATGGCGCCGGTGGCGGACCAGGTGAACACGCTCGCGGTGGAGCCGGCGATGGCCGGCCAGCTGTCGATGGGAGAAGCGCTGTCGGCGGGCACGCCGCCGCTCCGCAGCTTCATGCTGAAGCAGACGCGCGAAACCGATCTCGCCCTCTTCATGGAGCTCGGCAAGGTGCCCCGGCCGAAGACCGCCGACGAACTGCCGATGCGCGTCGTCATTCCGGCCTACGTGATCTCCGAGCTGAAGACCGGCTTTCAGATGGGGTTCTTCCTGTTCGTGCCGTTCCTGCTGATCGATCTGGTGGTCTCCACGACGCTCTTGTCGATGGGCATGATGCAGCTGCCGCCGGCCATGGTGTCGCTGCCGTTCAAGGTGCTGCTCTTCGTGATGATCGACGGCTGGAACCTGCTGGTCGGCTCCATCGTGCGGAGCTTCGCGTAAGCCGCGCATCCGCGCGGGACTGGGGAGTGGTGAACACGTCGCCTGTGGCTTCCGGCGTTAGCCGGAAGAGAAGCGTGCCGGCGGGCAATCTTCCGCCTGACCAGCCTCCGCCAAGGCTACGGCGGTCCGCCGAAGCGCTTCGCGCGAAGGCGGAAGGCGGAAGCCACCCGTCACGTCTGGAGATCTGAGGATTCAATCGTGCCAGAAGCACTTGTCGTAGGGATAGTCCGGCAGGCCATCGAGACGGCGATCTGGGTGAGCCTGCCGATGCTCGTTGCCGGGCTCGTCGCCGGCGTGCTCGTCAGCGTCTTTCAGACGGTCACGTCGATTCAGGACAACGTGCTCGCCTTCATCCCGCGCGCCGCGGCGATCTTCGTCGCCTTTGCGCTGACGTTCCCGTGGATGCTGCGCGTCATCACCGGCTTCTCGCACGATCTCATCCAGCGTCTTCCCGAGCTCATCCGGTGATCGATCTCACCCCCGTCGCCCGCTTCGGGCTGCTCCTGGTGCGCCCCGGCATGCTCGTGATGGTGGCGCCGGGATTCGGCGGCACTTATACGCCGCCGCACGTGAAGGTCGGGCTCACCGTCCTCGTCGCCGTCGCCCTCGCGCCGGTCGTGCAGCTGCCGCAGGGGGGCGACATCGGGCTTCTGCTGGTCGTCGCGCGCGAGATGGCCATCGGAATGTCGCTGGCGCTCGTGACGCGGGCGCTGATTGCCGCGGCGGAGTTCGCGGGCCACCTGAGCGGGTTCCAGATCGGCTTCTCCTACGGGGCGACGGTCGATCCGTCGACCGGTGTGCGCAACACCATGCTCGCGACGCTGTACGGGCTCCTGGCGGTGCTGGCGTTCCTCGGCGTCAACGGCCATCACGCCCTGCTGCGTGCGCTCGCCGATTCCTATGTCGGTATGCCCATCGGCGCCGGCGACCTGAACGAATCGCTGCTCGCGTCGGTCAATCGCATCTTTGCGCTCGTGTTCACCGTGGGCGTGCGGCTGGCCGCGCCGATCGTCGTCGTGCTGCTCATCGTGGAGCTCGGCGTCGGCCTCATCGCCCGCACCGCGCCGTCGCTGTCGATGATGGTGATCGGATTTCCGCTCCGCGTGGCCCTCGGCCTCGCCGTGCTGGCGGTGGTGGTGACGACGGTGCCGGGCGTCGTGGCGTCGACGATCGAGGGCGTGATCAGGCTCGCGCTCGAGACCGCGGCCGCCTTCCGGTAGAGAACGATGAGCGCGCCACAGGCGCGCCCGCCTTCGCTCTCTGAGCTTCGGCGAGGTCTCGCCGGAGCGCTTCGCGCGGGGGCGGAACGGCGATGCGGGGGCCGGCGGGGCGACGCCCCGCGGGTCTTCAACGATTAGCGC
>JBOGIX010000773.1:0-3044 GCA_050744685.1 Vicinamibacterales bacterium
ATCTACACGAGCCCGATGGAGCGTGCCCGGGAGACGGCGCAGACAGTGTCGGTGCACTGCGATGCGCCCGTCCGCGTGCGTGACGACCTGACCGAAATCGATTTCGGCGAGTGGACAGGCCGAACGTTCGAGGAGCTCGCGACGATGTCGCAGTGGCAGCGGTTCAACGAGGCGCGTTCAGTGGCGGCCGTCCCAGGCGGTGAACGTGCCGTGGATGCGCAACGCCGCATCGTGCGGGCGCTCTCCACTCTCGCTGAGCGCCACTGGGGAGAACGCATCGCCGTCATGACGCACGCTGACATGATCCGTTATGCGGTGCTCCACTACACGCGCACGAGTCTCGATCTCCTTCACGAGGTCGACATCGATCCGGCGTCGGTGACGACCGTCGTCGTGTCGGCATCGGATGCGCAAGTGATTAGCGTGAACGAGACGATCGACGCGCGCGACGAAACCGGGCAACCCGGGCGCAGGATCCAGCAGAGCAGCTGAGTCGTATCAGCATACCGGTGCACGCTCGTTGCGCTGAGCGTGATCGCGGCGGCGTTCACGCCGCGGCCGAGACTCGAAGATCAAGAGGAGCACGGGAAGGAAGGGAGGTAACTACTTCCGATTCCGGCACACAGGAAGAAGAGTGGGAGCGAAGCGGCGTGGCCGCTTCGCGTGACACACTGCGCCGTGGACCGATCAGGCCACGCTGCGCTTGGACTTTTCCTTGCCGCTGTTCTCGTCGGCGACGCCGAGGCGATTGTCGACCGACGCGGCACCGAGCGCCCGGGCGAGGATGTCGGCACGGCGCCGATCGAGCGGTGAACGTACCATGCCCGACAGCATGACGTGGCCGTCCTCGACCTCGACCGTGACGTAGGTCCGGCGGCGCCCCGAGCCGGTCCAGAACACCGGATCCTCTTCGATGCGTTCGGTAATCAGCTGCTGGAGCTCCTCGTCTTCCATTGGCTCCGGTCTGTTCCTTGCGGTTACGCGCGCGCGCATGAGCCCTCCTTGCCGTGCTCTGGTTGCCTGCTTATACGGATCAGGCGAATAGGTTGCTTACCCAATATGACGCTCAATCGCGCTCAGAAGCCCCAATCGTGCCGTGGTGCCCGGGGAAGCGATGCCGGCCGCATGCTCGAAGAGGGACCTCACTCTGACGGATGAGGTAGGTTGAATCACCGAACAATATACAACGCTTGCCCCTCCTCTGTCGCGATCAGCTGCAAATCCAGTGCAGATTTCGCAAAACTCACGAGCTGCGGGGACGCACGCGTTGTATCGACGATTACGTAGCCGATCTGCAGGCCTGCGGCCTCGCGGTGGGCCTCCTCGATGCCGCCCTCGAGTCGCTCGGCCGAAACGGGGCGCCCTTCGCTCAGGTCGAGCAGGAGCCGGAACAGGCGGAACCGGCGGTAACCCGGCAGCTTGCCCGAGGGCAGCCGCGAAAGATAGCCGCCGATCAGAGGCTTCTCGTGGAAAGTTTGCAAGAACTGTGCGTAAGCCGAGAAGTCCCCTGCGGAGCTGAGCCCGTCGCGCAGGCCGAATGGCAGGTGCATTACGCGAACGCTCCGCGGATCGGCGGCGATCGAGGCGTAGAACGACGGCACCCGCGCGTCGTGCACCGGGCGTGGCGCCGGCAGCAGCTCGATCGCCAGCAACGTTCCGACGATGGCCGTTGGAACCCATGGCGTGGCGGTGCGGGCGCGCAGCGTGCGTACGGCGAAGGCCAGGAGGACAGCCACGCCGAGCATCACCAGCACCGTCAGCCGGGTCGGCATCCGCGCGGCGCCAATCACCGGGAGGTAGCGCACGATGGCCCACGGTGTGGGGATGTACGTGTTCCATCCGGCCACGTGCACGAACGGCCCGAGCGCGAGCACGGCCATCGACGCCGTGAACGCCACCCAGTATGCGGGCAGCCGCAGTCCCGCGTGCAGGACGGCAATCGCAACCGCGAACGTCGCCGTCCAGGGTATCGACGCAACGTTTTCGTAGAAGCCGTCCGGCATGCTGGACAGCCAGTCGGACGCAATCCAGCCGAACAGGCTGCCTACCGGGTTCGGCACCAGGAACGCCAGGAGGTCCACGCCGGGCGCGCTGCTCCGCCACCAGACCTTGGGCGAAATCCAGCGTTCTTCGCCAAGGTGGCTGCCCATGGCCGAGAGCACCGGAGAAAGCAGCACGGCGCAGGTCACCACGCCGACGACGCCGGCGGGCACGAACCGCATGAGCGGTCTGATCCGCCAGGCAATGCGCGGCCGCGCGGTCATCCACGCACGCAGGGCGACGAACACGGTGAGCGCCAGCATCGGCGTATAGAGCCGCGTCATGCTGACGCGCAGGCCCCACACCTCGATGCGGCCGCCGCCGCGCAGCATGATCGCAGCGACCATCCCCGCCAGGCACATGATGCCGATGTCCACCGCGGCGCGCAGCGGGAACGGTGCGGCCTCGCGGCGGCCGTCGACGCTCAGGGCTTCCCACACGAGCAGGAATCCCGCCATCAGCGCGCAATAGACCGCATAGTACGGATCCGACAGGAACGCGAACGCGACGACGGCGCCTCCGATCGCCGCGTGCTCGAGCGTAGGCGAGCTCACCCGGAGCCGGTAGATCAGCAGCGCGAAGGCAGGCAGCGCCGCTGCCTGCACCAGGCTGAAATGCGCCATCTGACGCGCCGTCATGAACGGCGAGAATCCGAACAGCAGCCCGCCAAGCCACGCCCCGGCGTTGTCGCCCACGCGTTCGCGCAGGAACAGGAACATCACGTACGCGCTGAGCACCAGGCTGGCGAGCGTCAGCAGGTTGAACGTGGCCACCGTCCCGAACAGCGGCAGCAGCGGAAACGCCAGCAGGTTGGCGGCGGTCGTGTAGTTGTGAAGGGTCAGCGGGACGGCAGGCGCGGTCGCGGACAGGATCTCAAACGTGAAGAACGGGAAGCGTCCGTGCGCCACGATCTCGTGGCGGAACACCCACAGGTTCCACACATACACGCCCGTGTCGCCGCCGGGAGAGCCCGGCAGCGCCGTCGCGAACTGCAGCGGCAAGGG
>JBOGIX010000774.1:0-4316 GCA_050744685.1 Vicinamibacterales bacterium
CCCGATACGCGTGCGCGACGTGGCGCAGGTCGTCGACGGCTACGAGGACGTCTCCAACCTGGCCGAGGTGAACGGCCGGCCGGTTGTGCGCCTCGACATCCAGAAGCAGAGCGGCGCGAACACGGTGGCTGTCGCCGACCGCATACGGGAAGAAGTCGACGCGCTCAATCGCGAGCGGGACGATCTCACGCTGACCATCGACACGGACCAGAGCACGTTCATCAGGCAGTCGATCGACAACGTGCAGTCGTCGGCGATCTGGGGCGGGCTCCTGGCCATTTTCGTCCTTTATCTCTTCTTGCGCAGCCGCGCCACCACCGCAATCATCGCGCTCGCCATCCCGATTTCGATCGCCGCGACATTCGGCCTGCTCTTCTTCACCGGGCTGACCCTCAACCAGATCACGTTCGGCGGCCTCGCGCTCGGCATCGGCATGCTCGTGGACAACGCCATCGTGGTCCTCGAGAACATCGTCAGGCACCGTCGCAGCGGCAAGGCGCCCGCGGAAAGTGCACGCGTCGGGACGCGCGAAGTGGGCGGCGCGGTGATCGCCTCCACGTTGACGACCGTCGTCGTGTTCCTGCCGGTGGTGTTCATGCGGACGACGAGCGGGCAGCTGTTCCAGACGCTGGCGCTGGTCGTGGTCTTTTCGCTCGCGTGCTCGCTGCTGGTATCGCTGACGCTCGTTCCGGTGCTGGCCAGCCGGTTCGGGGGCAGCGCCACGGGCTCGCGCCGCGAGTCCCGGTTTCAGCGCGCCATCACGCGGCTCGAGCACTGGTATGCCGCCAGCCTCGGCCGGGCGCTCGATCGCCGGGGCCTCGTCTTCGGGACGGCTGCCGCGCTCTTCTGCGGTGCGCTCTTGCTCTGGCCGCTCGTGCACGTCGAGCTGACGCCGCAGATGGAGACCAACGAGATCGACATCGATCTGGAGATGGCGCGCGGCACCAGCATCGCTGTCGCCAACATCTACCTCGACGAGCTCGAGACGCTGGTGCGGAAGGTGGTCCCGCAGGACGAAGTGCAGTCGCTGGCCGCGGAAGTGCGCGCCGACGGCGACGCGGAAGTCGAGATCCGGCTGGTCGAGGCGTCCCGGCGCACCATGGACCCGAACGCGCTCTCCGATCGGATCCGTGCAGCTGTCGAGGGGCGGATCCCGGGCGCAGAAGTGCGGATCGAAGCCCGCTCCGGCCTCTGGATCCTGCGGCGGCTCTTCAGCGCGGGCGGCACATCCGATGCCATCGAAGTGCAGCTGCGCGGCTACGACCTCGACCGCGCCCGCGAGCTCGCCTCGCAAATCGAAGCGCGGATGCAGTCGGTCGACGGCGTCGTCGAGGTCCGCCAGCAGCAGCGCGAAGGCCGGCCCGAGCAGAACCTGATCTTCGAACGCGGCCGCATCGCGAACATGGGGCTTGCTGTCGACGAAGTCGGACGCGCCGTGCAGACCAGCATCGGCGGAAGCCGCGCCGGTTACTTCAGGGACGAGGGGGAACAGTTTCCCATTACCGTGCGCCTGCGGCCCGAGGATCGCGTCACGCCGCAGGATCTCGCAGGCATCGCCGTGAAAACCCCCGAAGGCCAGATGGTGCCGATCTCGACGCTCGTGCGCCGCGAAGTCAGCCGCGGCCCGACGGAGATCCGTCACATCGATGGACGGCGTGTCCTGTACATCACCGCCGATCTCGAGAGCGGGACTTCGCTCGGCGATGCCGTCACACGCATTCAACAGGCGTTGTCCGACGTGCCGCTGCCGGAGGGCTTCTCCATCATGTACGGCGGGGCCTGGGAGGAGCAGCAGCGGTCGCGCCGCGAGTTCGCGCTGGCGATCTTCCTCGCGCTGGTGCTCGTGTACATGGTCATGGCCGGCCAATTCGAACGGTACATCGATCCGCTGGTCATCATGTTCAGCGTGCCCGCGGCGCTCATCGGCGTTATGCCCACGCTGGTGCTCACCGGCACGAGCCTGAACGTCCAGAGCATCATGGGCATGGTCATGCTCGTCGGCATCGTCGTCAACAACGCGATCGTGCTCGTCGATTACCTGAATTTGAAGCGGCGCGAGGACGGGATGGACGTGCGCAGCGCGGCGATCGAAGCGGGACGCACGCGGCTCCGGCCGATTCTGATGACGACGGCGACGACGGTGCTGGGCTTGATGCCGCTGGCGTTGGGATGGGGCGAAGGCGCAGGACTGCAGGCGGCGCTGGCGCGGGTCGTGATCGGAGGCCTGCTGGCGTCCACCCTGATCTCGTTGTTGCTGATCCCCGCGCTGTATCTGACCGTCGCGGCGTGGACCGAGCGCGCGCAGGAGCGGATCGACCGATGGCGGTTCGGACGCCGTGTCGCCGCCGATCCGTCGTAGCCGTGTGATGCGCTGAGATGGGAGGCGCCAGCGGCGATTGCGCGGCGCCAGCGCCGACGCCGTCAGGACAACTTTTTTGGGCCTACGGCAGATGCCTGGCGTGGATCACCGGACCTCGCGCCGGATCCATTCGATCATCGCCGTCTTGTACGTGATCCAGTTTGGATGTCCCTCCCAATTTTCCAGCCCGTGCGGTGCGCCCTCGAGGACGATCGACTCGTGGCGGGCGCCAAGCTCCGTCAGGCGCCGGGCGAACGCCTGCGCCTGCGCCCAGAGCCGTTCACCAGTACCGTTAATCAACAGCAGGGGAGGCATGGTCCTGTGCGCCCGATAGAGCGGCGAATACTGCCGCAGCACCGCCCGTGCCTCATCGTCCAGCGAATGCCGCCGAAAGAGCCGCACGAGCAGGGATCGCGGCGAGGTATCCGTGACCATCGAGGGGAAATCGTACACACCATAGAGCGAGATTACACCTGCGAGCGACGAATCCTCCGTGGCGATCTGCGTCACGATCTGGCCGCTGGCGGACTCGCCGACGAGCACAATCCGGGCGGGATCGATGTTGAACCTCGCGTGCGCCGAACGCACGAACCTGATCGCCCGCCGTACATCCTCGAGCTGATCTTCGTTGGTGGCGGCCGGCGTGAGCCGGTAGTCCAGCGAGAACCACGCCAATCCGGCCCGCGCGAGCGGCTCGAAGAGGGGAGTGACGTAGGTGACCTTGTCGCCGGCTTCCCAGCCGCCTCCGTGCACGACGATGACGGCGGGGACGGGCTCGCCTGCACGCCGGACGAAGGCATCGAGCTCGAGCGCCGGCTGTTCGCTGTAGACGACGTTCTTGAGCAGCGTTGTGCTCGGATACGGCTCATGCGCCGGAAGGGCGCCCCCGGAGAGCGCGGCCAACCACGACACCAGGTTGCGCTTGTAGCCCCACTGATTCGGCCACCAGTTCTCGCTGCGGTGGCTCGCGCCCGGCACCTCGAGCAGCGTGCAGCGTCCGCCGGCTCGCTCCACCGTGCTGCAATAGCGCCGTGCCTGATCGATGGGACCTTCGGTGTCTGCACTGCCGTGCACGACGAGCAGCGGCGGCATCTTCGGGACGATGCGGCCGATGGGCGACGCCCGTGCGAGCAAGGAGCTGTCCAGATCCTTCGTCATGACGGGTGTCGCACTGAGGTCGTAGAAGCCGCCAACAAGTACGGCGCCCATGACGCCTGGCAGGCGCTCTGCTGCAAGGAGCGCGGCGAGATGGGCGCCGGAATCCTCGCCGAGCACCACCAGGCTGTCCGGATCGATGCCGAGCCGGCGCGCCTGGCAGCGGATGAACCGCACGGCCCCGCGAATGTCCTCGAGCGCATCGTCCACGCGGGCCAGGCCGCCAAGTCGATAGTCCACGGCGAACCAGTTGAAGCCGCCAGCGGTCAGCGTTTCGAGCAGCTGTCCCACGTGGGCCGAGCGGCTGCCCGACGTCCACGCTCCACCATGAATCACCACGACAGAAGGCCGACGGCCTGGTGTTCGCTGCACGTAAGCGTCGAGCGCGAGATCGCCACGATACGGGATGTCTCCCTTGACGCCGGGCACGATGTAGTTGCCGTCAGGATTGCGGACCTGCAGGGCAGGGCAAGGCTGCGCGAGTGCGGGTGCCGCGGTTCCCAGCGCCAGGACAGCGGCGGCAACGGCGATCGGTGTCATGCGCGGCGTCCCTCCGGCCCGGATTGATCGAACGCTCGATATCGTGTGGCCGGTGCCGCAGCTGATCCGGAGAAGATCGAGCTTGCTGTTCGCCTGATCGTCCCGCAGTTCGTCTCCGCTCGCGGCTCGATCCCAAGCGGCTCCAAGGCAGAGCCAGCTCGGGTTCACCGGCGATTCCGCGGCGCCCGCGCCGACGCGGCCTTGAACGCCTGCAGCTCGCTATCGGCATCCGCCGTGCGCCCCAGCCTGCGATACGCCTGCG
>JBOGIX010000775.1:0-3428 GCA_050744685.1 Vicinamibacterales bacterium
GCGGCGGCGAACACGCCGACTTCGAGCGTCAGCTGTGTCGCGGCCGGCGCCCCCAGCGCCACGAGGCGTCGCATCCATGGCACTTCGATCCGCAGAGACGTGTGGAAGAGACCCGGCCTGACGCCGCGCTCGCGCACCAGGATCACCGCGAGCAGATAGAGCGCCATCACCGCGCGCGAGAGCACCGTGGCCCATGCGGCGCCAGCCACGCCGAGCGCGGGCACGCCGAGATTGCCGAAGATGAGCATCCAGTTGACGACCACGTTGACGATGTTCGCGCCGACGAGCGCGCCCATCACCGGGCGCACCACGCCCATGCCCTGCAGGTAGCGCCGGAACGCGAAGTACAGGAGCAGCGGCAGCACGCTCCAGCTCACCACCTCGAGGTAAGGACGGGCGAGAGCCAGCACCGCGGGATGCATGCCCCATCGATCGAGGCTGGCAATGAGAAGGAAGAGCCCTCCCGTCACCGGCACGCTGAGCAGCACGGCGAGCACGACGCCGTGCAGCAGCCAGCGATGACACTCGTCGAGCCGCCCGGCGCCAAACGCGTGCGACACGAGCGTGTCGAGACCGAGCAGCATGCCCATGGCGAACACGCCAGCCGCCATGAAGATCGAACTGCCCAGGCCGACGGCGCCGATGGCTTCGGGGCTGAGCCTGCCGACCATGAGCGTGTCGACCATACCCATGGTGATCCAGCCGAGCTCGGCGATCACCACGGGAGCGGCCAGCATGAACATCGGCCTGAATTCCGCGCGCAGGCTGCGGTAGGACGGAAGCATCAGAACGTGAGACGGACGCGAGACGCGGCGCTGAATGTGTCAGTTCTTCACGAGAACGCGGGAGCGGCTTGCGCAGCCAAGCGCAGGCGGGCGTGACGCGATCAATAAAACGCGCCTGCAGCGTGACTGCCGCGCTCGGTTGGGGACCCGGCGCGGGTCGCCTGGTGTTCCAGTCGCGCTGCTACCTCCAGGGCATCAGCCGCTGGATCAAGGGAATGCGCGTGAGATCGTTGTAAATCACCGTGACCATCAGCATGAGCAGGACGACGAACCCGGCAATCAGCATCTTCTCCTTCACCTTCATGCTGAAATCGCGGCGCGACAGCCCCTCGAGCGCGAGAATCGCGATGTGCCCGCCGTCGAGCACCGGCACCGGCATCAGGTTGAGCAGCCCGAGATTGAGGCTGATCATCGCCATCAGGCTGAACAGCGAGATCCAGCCGATCGCGAACGCGTCTCCTGAAAGGCCCACCATCGCCACGGGCCCCATCAACTGGCGCACCGGCGTGTCGCGCGTGAAGAGTCCGCCAAGCGTGCGCAGGATCATCGTCGACGCTTCGTAGTTCTGGACGACACTGAGTTTCATCGCCTGGTAGAAGGACGGCTTTATCGTGCGGAACTCGGGGCTCATCTGGATGCCGATCCGGAAGTCGTCGCCAACCCTGCGCGCCGCGACCGTCACGGTCTGCTGCTGCCCCTGGCGCCCGACATGGATCGACAGCGGCTTTCCCTCGCTGCCCTTGATCAGGTCGAAAATCTCTTTCTGCGTGACAGGCGACTGGCCGCCGATGCCGAGGATCACGTCGCCGCGCTGCAGGCCGGCCTCCATGGCCGGTTCACCGGGATTCAGCGCCGCGATTGCGGGCCGCATTTCCGGCAGCACACCGAGCTGCCCCGCCTCGAACTTCCCCTCCGAGGCCGGGACGACCGGCTGATCGAAGCGCCTGCCGTCCCGCTCGATCGTGAGCGTGACCTCGCGCCCGCCGCGCGGCAGGATCGCCATCTCGAACTTTTCCCACGTCGGCACTTCGACGCCGTTCACGGCGAAGATACGGTCCCCTGCCTGCAGGCCGACCTTCGCGGCGGGATAGTCGGCGACGACGCTGCCGACCACGGGTGGCCGCTCGCTGAACAGCGGAACGTCCGCCCCCTGATGCAGCACGAACGTCATCACTACGACCGCAAGGGCCAAATTCATGAGCGGGCCCATGATGAGCACCTGGAACCGCTGCCACTTGCTCTTCGAGAGGAACTCGTCAGACGCGCCGGTCCGGTTGTCTTCGGGGTTCTCGCCGGCCATTTTCACGTAGCCGCCGAGCGGAATCGCGCTCACGCAGTACTCGGTGTCTCCCCGCCGGAACGAGAGCAGCTTGGGCCCGAAGCCGAGGGAAAACGTGAGCACGCGCACACCGATGCGCCGGGCCATGATGAAATGCCCGAGCTCGTGTACGAAAATCAGTACGCCGAGAACGAAAATGAACGCGATGATGCTCGTCACGCGGGAACCCCTGATATTCACTTAGATCCGGGGGGCTTCGCCCCGCGGGACCCCCCATCGCCGTCGCTCGCAGGGACCCCTTCGCCCCGCTCCGCTCCGGCCGTGGCGCGCCGATGGCGCCTAACCAGATTGTAACCGGCCCATCAGCCCGGCCGTAAACGCGCGGGTGGCCCGGTCGACGGCCCGCACCTCGGGGAGGTCGCGGACGTCGGCCGGCGAGTCGCGCTCGAACGTATCCATCGCCGCCCCAATCACCTCGGGAATCGCCGTGAATGCGATCTTCCGGTCCAGAAACGCGGCCACGGCCACTTCGTTGGCGGCATTGAGGACGATCGGCAGGCCCGGATGGCCCCTCAGCGCGCGGAATGCCAGGTCCAGGCACGGGAACCGCGTCGTGTCCGCGGCCTCGAACGTCAGCGCGCCAGACGAGGCGAGGTCGAGTGGCGGCAGCGGCCCCGTCCACCGCTCCGGATACGAAAGTGCGTATTGGATCGGCAGCCGCATGTCCGTCATACCCAGCTGAGCAAGGATTGATCCGTCGGTCAGCTCGACCATCGAGTGCACGATCGACTGCGGATGGACGACGACCGAGATGCGGTCGGGGCCGACGTCGAACAGCCAGCGCGCCTCGATCACCTCGAGCCCCTTGTTCATCAACGTCGCCGAATCGATCGTGATCTTCGGCCCCATGCTCCAGGTCGGATGCCTCAGCGCATCGTCGGGGGTCACGGTCGCGAGAGAAGCGGCGGAGCGCGCGCGGAACGGCCCCCCGGAGGCGGTCAGGATCAGTCGCTTGACCGATGCGGTGGGCCGGCCGTGAAGACACTGGTGAATGGCGTTGTGCTCGTTGTCCACCGGGAGCACGTCTACGCCCCGGCGCCGGGCGCGATCCATGACGATGGCGCCGGCCATGACCAGGATTTCCTTGTTGGCAAGGGCGATGCGCTTGCCGGCGTCGATCGCGGCAAGGACTGCGTCGAGGCTCGCCGTGCCGGACGAGGCGAACAGCACGGTGTCGACGTCCGGATCGGTGGCAACGGCAATCAGTCCGTCGGCGCCGGCTGCGGCCTGCCGCGGGAGCGGCGCCTGGCGGCCGCGCAGCTCGGCGCCGAGTGCGCCGAGCGCAGTATCGGAGGCCATTGCCA
>JBOGIX010000776.1:0-2068 GCA_050744685.1 Vicinamibacterales bacterium
CGCCTGCCGCGGCGCGCCCGGCGGCGGCCCGCGAAGCCGACGCGAGACCGGTCCGCGTGCTGATGCTCGGGGACGATAGCGGCGAGACGCACCAGTCGGCGGCGATGTATCAGGCCGTGGCGCCGGCGCTGGCGCGGCGGGGCATTCAGCTCACGCGCGTCGGGACGCCCGAAGAGGCGCTGTCGCCCGCGAAGCTGGCGCACTACGACGCCCTGCTCATCTATGGCAACCATTCGACGCTGACGCCGGAACAGGAGAAGGCCCTCGTCGCATTCGTCGAAGGAGGCAAGGGCGTCGTGGCGCTGCATTCGGCCGCGGCGATGTTCGGCGGATCGCAGTCGTACGCGTCGCTCATCGGCGCCAAGCTGGTGCCGTCGAGCGCACCGGCGGCGGAGTTCACCCCGGAGATCGTGCAGGCCGGACATCCCATCCTCCAGGGCATCCAGGCGTTCCCCACGTGGGACGAGTCCGGCGCCCCGGCACAGCAGAACGCCACGGGACGGACGGTGCTCATGGAGCGGGCGGGGCCGCAGGGGCGCGAGCCGTGGACGTGGGTCCGCACGCAGGGCAAGGGGCGCGTCTTCTACACCGGCTACGGCCACGATCAGCGCACCTGGTCGAACGCCGGCTTCCACAAGTTGATCGAGCAGGGAACGGTATGGGCGGTGGCCGAGCCGGTGCGCCGCGCGTGGGTCGAGCTGAAGATGCCCGACGTCACTTACGTCGATACGATGATCGTCCCGAACTACGAAAACCGCGATCCGGCGCCGAAGTATCAGCTGCCGTTCACGGCGGACGAGTCGATGAAGTTCATCCAGGTGCCGGCGGAGTTCAAGCTGGAGCTGTTCGCCAGCGAGCCGGACATCACCGAGCCGATCGCGTTCAACTTCGACGAGCGCGGGCGCCTGTGGATCATCGAGGCGCTCAACTACCCGAACGTCGTCCTCAACGGCGCGCCGGGAGACGATCGCATCAAGATCGTCGAGGACACCAACGGCGACGGCCGCGCCGACAAATTCACGGTATTCGCCGATCACCTGAACCTGCCGACGAGCCTCGTGTTCGCCAACGGCGGCGTGGTCGTGGCGGCGGCGCCGCACATGCTGTTCCTCAAGGACACCAACGGCGACGACAAGGCGGACGTGCGCCAGGTGCTCAGCACCGGATGGGGCATCCGCGATACGCACGCAGGCCCGTCGAACCTGATGTACGCGCACGACAACTACATCTGGGGCACGGTCGGCTACTCCGGCTTCCAGGGGCAGATGAACGGCAAGCCGATGCAGTTCGGCCAGGGGATGTACCGGTTCAAGCCGGACGGCAGCAATTTCGAGTACGTGACCGGTTCCACCAACAACACCTGGGGGCTCGGTCTCTCGGAAACGTTCGATGTCTTCGGCTCGACGGCCAACAACGATCCGAGCTTCTTCGTTGCGATCCCGAACCGCTACTTCGAGAACGTGCAGGGGCTGCCCATGCCTCCCGGCGGCGGACGCGGCGTCGGCGCCGGCTATCAGAGCGCGGCGCAGTTCTATACCGCGCATCACCTCACGCCTTACATCCGGCAGGTCGACGTGTTCGGCGGTTACACGGCGGGCGCCGGACACAAGCTCTACACCGCGCGCGCGTTCCCGAAGCCGTACTGGAACCGCGTGGCGTTCATCAACGAGCCGACGGCGCACCTGGTCGGCCAGGGCATCATCGAACCGCGCGGCGCGGGCTTCGTCACCCGCGACGGCTGGAACCTGCTGGCCGGCGCCGAAGAATGGGTCGCGCCGGTGCAGGCGCAGGTCGGCCCCGACGGCGCGGTCTGGGTGTCGGACTGGTATACCTTCATCGCGCAGCACAACCCGACGCCGGCGGGATTCAGCAACGGCGCGGGCAACGCGTATGAAACGTCGATGCGCGACCACTCGCGCGGCCGCATCTACCGCGTCGTCTACCGCAACGCGCCGCCGGCGAAGAAACCGGTTGCGCTGTCGAAGAACAATGCGGCGGGCCTCGTCGCCGCGCTCTCGTCCGACAACATGTTCTGGCGGCTGCACGCGCAACGCCTGCTCGTCGAACG
>JBOGIX010000777.1:0-4309 GCA_050744685.1 Vicinamibacterales bacterium
CTCGAGCTCCAGCGGGCGCGGACGAGCGCCGACCTCGCGCGAGCGACGGCGCCAGCTCATCGTCAAATGCTCGAACGCGCGTTGGCCGCGATCGACGAGCAGATCGCCGCGCTCGATTAGATCCGAGAGGCTTCGCCCTCGGACTTCCCCCAACGCCATCGCTCGCGGGGCCCCATGCCCCGTGGCGCGCCGTAGACACGCATCAGCCATCGCCCGGCACCCATCTTGCTGCCTTGCTCCGGCGGAGGTATGCCCGCCGTGAAGGACGTCGTCCGCATCGCCGCGATCGGCGACATGCACTACAGCCGCACCGCAACCGCCGGCGCTCTGCAACCGCTCTTCGCCCAAATCTCCGAGTCCGCCGACGTGCTCGTGTTGTGCGGAGACCTCACCGACTACGGCCTGCCGGAGGAAGCGCGCGCGCTCGCCCGCGAGATCACGAGCGCGTCGAAGATTCCGTCGGTCGCCGTGCTCGGCAACCACGACTACGAGTCGGGACATCAGGAAGAGATCCGGAAAATCATTACCGACGCGGGGATCATCCCGCTCGACGGCGACACGACGGAGATTCATGGCATCGGCTTCGCCGGCGTCAAGGGATTCGCCGGCGGGTTCGGGCGCCGTGCGCTCGGTCCCTGGGGTGAGGAGATCATCAAGAAGTTCGTCCACGAAAGCCTGGACGAGGCGCTGAAGCTCGAAACGGCGCTCGCACGCTTGCGCAACGATCGGCTGATCGCCGTGCTGCACTACGCGCCGATCCAGGAGACGGTCGAAGGAGAGCCGCGCGAGATCTTTCCGTTCCTCGGCTGCAGCCGCCTCGAGGAGCCGCTCACACGCTACCCCGTGTCGGCGGTGTTCCATGGCCACGCCCATCACGGCCAGCCGGAAGGGCGCACGCGGACGAACGTGCCGGTGTTCAACGTGTCGATGTCGCTGATGAAAGAGACGTTCCCCGACCGGCCGTTCCGCCTCGTCGAGGTCTCAATGACCGCGCCTGCGGAGTCGGCAGAGCGCCGGACCGGCGGCGATCGCCGTGCGGTCGAACGTGAGGTCGCCGCCACATGAGGCTCGCTTCGATCGTCGCCGCCCTCGCGGTGCTCGTGCACGCGTCGGCCGCGATCGGGCAAGCGGCCGGCGAACCCGCGCAAGCGCCAGCGTCATCCCGTCCGGCCGCAGCCGTCGATGCCGAAGCCTTGCAGCTCCAGGTCGCGCTGGATCGCGCGGGCTTTTCACCGGGCATGATCGACGGCCGCCCGGGCGCGAACACGGACAAAGCGCTCGCCGCGTTCCAGACACAACATGGCAGCGGGCCGGTCTGGTCTGACGTTGCGGCGACTGTCGCCTATACGATTACCGCGGAGGACGTGGCCGGCCCGTTCATCCCCGAGCTTCCGTCCGATCTGGTTCAGCAGGCCACGCTCCCGGCGCTCGGGTATACGTCTCCACTCGAGGCGCTGGCCGAGCGTTTTCACGCGGCGCCCGCGCTTCTGCGCCGCCTGAACCCCGGCGCGCAGTTCGTCGCCAACGAACAGATCCAGGTGCCGAACGTCGACCCGCTCGTACCTCCCGTGGAACGCCTGGCGGTGTCACCTGAGGCACGCGCCGCGGCCAAGCGCGACGTCGCTGGAAGCGGCAAGGCCCAGCCCGACACCATTGGCGAGCGCCCGGACGTTGTCGTCACCGTGAGCAGGAAGACGTCGGCGTTGACCGTGACCGACGAGTCCGGCGCCGTGCGATTGTTTGCGCCCGTGACCACCGGCAGCGAGCAGGATCCGCTGCCGATCGGCGAGTGGAATGTGAAAGGCGTCCAGTTCAATCCGCCATTCCATTACAACCCGGAGCTGTTCTGGGACTCCGATCCGTCGCATTCGAAGGCGAAGCTCCCGCCGGGACCGAATAATCCCGTCGGCCTCGTGTGGATCGACATCAGCAAGGAACACTACGGCATTCACGGAACGCCGGAGCCCTCCGCCGTGGGCCGGACGGCGTCGCACGGGTGCGTGCGACTCACGAACTGGGACGCGCTCAGGCTGGCCGGCATGGTGAAGCCGGGCACCCGCGTGGTGTTCACGGAGTAGGCCGTGGAGCTGCCGCCTGTTTCCCGTGACGGTCGCAGAGCGGCGCGCACGTTTGCCATCGGCGCGGGCTTCGGCTTCCTGATGGGCGCCTTCGTCGCCGCTGCGATCGTCTGGCAGTACGGCAACGTCGTCGGATCGCGGGCCGCAAGCCGCGAGTTCCCGGCGCATGCGCCTGCCGCGCTCGATCGCTGGTCCGACGGCATCGACGATGCCGGTGAAGGCGTGATTCGGGATGGGAGGACGGCAGCGGTCGCGGAAGCGGCCACGGGAACGACCGGCGCGGTCGCCGTGCCCGCACCTTCGCCGGAGCCGGTCCTGAGCGCGCCGCCCGCCGAGGCGCTTGCGGATCGTGACCTGATGATTCCCGTAGAAGGTGTCTCGGAGGATCAGCTGACGCGGTCGTTCTCCGAAAGCCGCGGATCACGCTCGCACGAAGCGATCGACATTCTCGCGCCGCGCAACACGCCGGTCCGCGCCGTCGAAGACGGCACCATCGCCCGCCTGTTCTTCAGCAAGGCCGGGGGCATCACCATTTATCAGTTCGACCCCACGGAGACCTATGCTTACTACTACGCTCACCTCGAGCGTTATGCCGACGGGCTGGCGGAAGGACAGCGGGTCAACAAGGGCCAGATCATCGGGTATGTGGGCGTGTCGGGTAACGCCCCGAAGAACACCCCGCACCTGCATTTCGCAATTTTCCGGTTGACCGCCGAAAAGCGCTGGTGGGAAGGGACGCCCGTCGACCCCTACGACGTCCTGAAGTAGGCGGTTCCAACCTTTTGGCCCCGGCCGCTCGTCCAAGCAGCAGTTCGGGTGACAATCACCTGACGCTGATGGCAGAGACGTTCACGGGAGTATTACTGCTGCGGTCCGACGGCGACCAGCCAGCGAACCCGCCCAAGGCTGCGACGGCGGACTGCGTCGAGCGGGCCGCCCGGGGAGACGTGCGCGCGTTCGAGGAGCTCTATCAGACGCATCTGGCGCGAGTCCACAGCCTCGTCCGGCGGATGGCCGGCGGCCGCGACACCGATGAGATCACGCAGGACGTGTTCGTGCGCGTGTGGCAGAAGCTCGGCACGTTTCGCGGCGATTCCGCCTTCGGCACCTGGCTGCACCGCCTCGCGGTGAACGTCGTCATCGAGCGGTTCCGGGCGGAGACCACCCGGCGCCGGCGCATCTACGACGGCGAGCACGTCTTCGACACGCTGCCGGCCCCGGTGCGGCGGCGGGACATCTCCCTCGATTTCGAAGCGGCCCTGGAACGGCTGCCCGACGGCGCCCGGGAAATCTTCGTGCTCCACGACGTAGAGGGCTACAAGCACCACGAGATCGGATCGCTGCTGAACATCTCTGCAGGCACTTCGAAGGCGCAGCTGCACCGCGCGCGCATGATGCTTCGCAGGCATCTGGGATCATGACCATGCTGGACTCACCACATCCGCCGGCCGACCTGCTGTCGGAGTACCTGGACGACGAGCTCGAAGGGGCCGAGCGCCAGTCGGTGGAGGCCCACGTGGGCACGTGCCTCACCTGCCGGCGCGAGCTCGACGCGCTGCGGGCCGTCACGATGAGAGCACGTACTCTCCAGGATCGCGGTCCGGATGACGACCTGTGGCCGGGGATCGCCGAACGGATTACCGATGGACACGCGGCGGGGTCGCCGCGGCGGGAAGTGCGGCGATTCAGCTTCACCGTGCCGCAGCTCGTCGCCGCGGGGCTCGCGCTGGTCGTGCTGACCGGCGCGCTGGCGTCACTCGCACGGCTCGGCGGGCCGCGGACGGATCTCCCGGCCGTTTCCGCGGGAGACACGTCGGCAGCCGACGGCGCCTACGACGCCGCCATCTCCGATCTCCAGCGTTCGCTGGACGCCGGCCGCTCGCGGCTGGACGAGAATACGCTGCGCGTGCTCGACACCAACCTCGCCGCCATCGATGACGCGATCGCGCAGTGCCGGCAGGCGCTCGGCGAGGATCCGGGAAACGTGTACTTGAATACGTACCTGGCCGAAGCCAGGTGGCGAAAGCTGGAGCTGCTGCGGCACGCGGCGGCTATCGTTGAAAAGAGTGGGTAGTCGTCAGTTTCCCGTTGCCAGTTTCCAGTCATCGTTTGTGGTTTCCGGTCGGGGCCGTCGGCGGCGGTGGCGGTTGAAGCGGCGAACTGGAAACTGATAACTGATAACTGGCAACCCATGGAATGCTGGAGACTGGCAACTGGCAACTGGCAACTGG
>JBOGIX010000778.1:0-2437 GCA_050744685.1 Vicinamibacterales bacterium
ACTTTAACCCAGCTGCTTCGCTTCCACGCGCCTTGGGAGTTGGAAGTTGGGAGTTGACGATCGTAAGACCTATTTCGCCCTGCCCGCGAAACGCACGCGGATGCCGCCGCTCACCAGCCTGGGCGAACCGACGGTGGTCGGGTTCGTGCCAACGAAGTACTCCTCGTCGAACAGGTTCTGCACGCCGACGAACGCTTCGAAGTTGCGGCCGAACGCGCGCGAGGCGGTCAGCGTGCCGAGCCAGTACCTGGGCAGGCCCGGCTCCGGCAAGCCCGGCACGGTCCGCACATTCTGGTCATCGTCGAACTGGCGGCCGGTGAGCTGCAGGCCGACGGCGAAGGTGAAGTAGCGGGGGTTCGCGTAGACTGCCTGGATCGAACCGCGGTGTCGGGGCACCTGCGGCAGCAAGTTGCCAACGAGCGACGGGTTGGCGGAGAACTCGGTGACTTCGGCCCGCTCGTAGAGATAGCCGCCCGTCACGCGCCACGACGCGCCGACGCGCAGCTCGGCATCGGTCTGGATGCCGCGGATGCGCGTGCGTCCGAGGTTCTGCCGCTGCTGCGTGACGGTCCCGCCTGTCGAAATCGTCACGTTCGAGACCGCGTCCTTCACGCGGTTGTCGAAGTACGTCGACCGCACGACGACGTTCTGTGCAGGAGTCAGCGTGACGCCGAGCTCGCCGCCGACCAGCCGCTCGGGGCCGAGCTGGTTGTTCGACAGCGTGAGCACGGTACCGACGCGGAACTGCCGGTACAGCTCGTTCAACGTCGGCGCGCGGAAGCCTGCGCCGAAGTCTCCCCAGACGCTCACCCGATCCGAGATCCGGTAACGACTCGAGATTCTCGGGCTCACGACAGTATCGTTGCGCTCGGGCAGCGACGGATCGTGGTTCGCCGTCGGCACGCCCGCCGGAAACGTCGTCTCCAGGTTGTGCGCGTCGTAGTTGCGCCAGCGATCGACGCGCGCGCTGAGCGTGAACGTCAGGTTGTCCGACGCGCTGATCATGTCCTGCGCGAAGAACCCGAGGCTCTGCTGGCTGCCACCCGACATGCGCTTCAGCGTGACCCGGCTGCCGGTGACCGGATCGAGCACGTCTTCCTCGCTGTCGCCGTCCACCCATCGCCAGTCCAGGCCGGCCTTGAAGGAATGCCGCGACCTGACGCCGAGCCGCAGCCACTCGATGTTGCCGCCGATCGCCTTGCTCGGCACGACCTGGTTGAGCGTCATGCGGCCGATGCTGCGCGCCGGCGTCGCCGCGGGCACGGCGAGGAAGTTGCTGCGGAAGCGCTCGACGTCCACCGACAGGTTCGCCTCGATGTCGCCGAATGCCGTCATCGCCCGCACGCCGCCGCTGCCGGACTTCCAATCCGTGTCGTTCGCCTCGTCGCGGAAATCGATCGTGCTGGCCTTGCCGTTCACGCGGTCTTCACGGAAATAGCCGCCGCGCGCGAACACCACGACCGCTCGCTCGGCCCCCGCGCGGTATTCCGCCCTCGCGTTGCCGGTCTTGAAGTTCACCGATGCGTTCTTGTCGACCAGGCCGCGTTCCGGCAGCCCCGCGGGATTGGTGGCCACGACGATCGGATAGCCGTCGGTCGAGAAGGCCGCGCCGTCGAGCGCCACGCCCCACTTCCCCCACACGTCGCTGGCATGGAACTCCCCCTTGGGCGTGTTCCGGTTGCCATACTGCACGTTCATCTGCAGCGTCCGGCGGACGGGCGGCACGGTGATGATGTTGATGACACCGCCCATCGCGTAATTGCCGTACAAGCTCGAGGACGACGAGTCCACGACCTCGATGCGATCCGCGGCGACGAGCGGCACGCGGGTCCAATAGACCCACCCGCCGAAGGGATCGTTGAACGGCACGCCGTCGAGCAGCACGAGCGTGCGGCTCACTCCGCTCGGCCCGAGGCCGCGCAGCGAAACGCCCTGCGCCGTCGGATGTGACGCCAGGCTGCTCGTGCGCCGGAACAGGCTGAACGTCGGCACCTGCCGCAGCACATCGTCTGCGACGACGGCCGGGGAACGGCGGATGTCCTCCTGGCTGAGGGTGTTGACGCTCGCGGCCACGTCCTGGAGCCGTTGCGGCAGGCCGTAGGCCGTCACGTGCACCGACTCGGAAATCGTCGCCGGCTGCAGGACGAGCTCGAGCTTGTCCGTGCTGCCCCCTGCGCTGATGGTGCGCTGCACCTCGCCGAAGCCCGCGGCGCGGACGATCAGCACGAGAGGCGGTGCGGCGGCAGGGGACATGGTGAAGCGGCCGTCGGGCCCGGTGACGGCCTGCTGCTCGGGGCCGCTCGCCGGGCGCGCGATGACGACCGCACCCGCAACGACCTGTCCTGTGGAATCGCGGACCACGCCGGTGACCACGGGACCGGCGGCAATCTGAAAGGCGAAGAGGGCGGCGGCGACGAGCGACAGGGATGTCATGTCG
>JBOGIX010000779.1:0-5113 GCA_050744685.1 Vicinamibacterales bacterium
AGCCCAACTCGCGAAAGAGCTGCGGCGCGACGGTCGTCGTGGCGCCGTTCGCGGTGTCGACCGCAATCTTGAAGCCTCCGAGCCGCTCGGGATTGGGAAACGCCAGCCGCGCGTGCGCGATGTAAGCGTCGACGACGTCGGTACGGTCCACCGGCACGTCGGCCGAACCGCTCACCCGCCACGTCGCATCCGCAATGATGTCTTCCACCCGGCGCTCGAGCGCTTCGGTGAACTTCTCGCCACGCCCGGAAAAGACCTTGATGCCGTTGTCTTGAAACGGATTGTGCGACGCCGAGATCACCAGGCCCGCATCGAACGCCATCTCGCGCGTCACGTAGGCCACCGCCGGCGTCGGCAGCACGCCCGCGCTGGTGATGTGCGCCCCCTCGGAACGCACACCGCGCGCGAGCTCGCGCTCGATCCACTCCCCCGACTCGCGCGTGTCGCGCCCCACCATGAACCGCAGCTGACGCCCGCCGCCCCCCATCGCCCGCACCAGCGCCGCACCGAGCCGCGCCACCGTATCGTGATCGAGCGGACGCTCACCCGCCTTGCCGCGAACGCCGTCGGTACCGAAAAGCCGCTCACTCATTTGTGCGATCAACCAAGGCCAAGAATGCCAGGAATGCCATGAATGGGAGGAATGCCAGGAATGGAAGGAACGGCATCAACGCCAGGACTGTCACGAACGATCGGAGGACCCGCACTTCGACCGGAACGCTCATTCATGGCATTCATGGGCATTCCTGGCATTCATGGCATTTCAGAAAAATTATCTAAGGGTGACGCTGACGAGCTGCGGCTCGACGGCCGTGACGCCGAACTCCTGCGACGGGTCGATCTGGACCCGAAGATTGTACCGGCCGGCGCCGAGACCATCAAGATCGACGAAAGCGTCGATCGTATCGGCGCGCACGCCGCTCAGTGCGTCGCGGCGGCCGCGAATGGTGACCGACACCGACGCTGGCGCAATCCGGTGATGCAGGCCGTCGCCAAGATTGCGTGCCCGTACCAGCACTTTCGTCAGCTCGCGTTCGACCGGCGCCGGCCGCACGTTGACGATCACCGTCACGTCCTGCGGGCGCACCAGCCGCACCGCGGCGTCGGTGACCCCCACCGCCACGACGTCGCGCACATCGTCGCGCGCCCCCGCCACGCTGACCGGCTCGGTCATCGCTTCCGCCAGCTTGTGCACGCGGCTTTCCGGACCGATGACTTCCACCGTGGAGGGCTCTGCCGTGATCGGCCCGGCGACGAACCCCGGCGCCGGCTCCCCTTCGACGGGCACCTTGATCGGCACGCGCCGTCTGGCGGATTTCTCGAGCTCGATGCCGAGCGTGCCGGGCACGACCTGCGACACCTCGATGCCGTACGGCGAACGCACTTCCTCGTTGCGGATGTGAAAGAGCCTGGATCCGGCGCGGGCATTCGCGAGGTCGAGCACCGCCACCACTTCGCCGGGCTCGAGACGACTGAGCAGCGCGGACGATCCGCGCAGCCGGACATCGACGCTGCTGGGGGGATCACCTACCACCTCGAGCTGCGTGGGGATGTTCCGGAACTCCAGCGGCACGCGGATGATGCGCTCGACGACGTGCTCGCCGGCCACGGTGAGCCACAGGAGCGTCGCCAGGGCGATGGCGACGATTTTCAGGCCGAGATGCCGGAAGGGATGATAGGCCATCAGGCGTCGTACGCAGCCGTCGTGCGTCCGCCGCCGCGCCGCTGAACCACGAACATCCGGAGCCGATCACGCAGTTGATCGGGCGTCAACGCCCGGTCGATGCGGCCGTTCATCGCGAGCGCGATCTGGCCCCGCTCCTCGGAGACCACGATCGCTACCGCGTCGTTCTCTTCCGTCAGCCCGATGGCCGCGCGGTGGCGCGTGCCGAGCTCGCGGCTGACGCGCGGATTGACCGTAAGCGGCAGGAAGCAGGCAGCCGCGGCGACACGGTCCTCCTGCACGATCACCGCGCCGTCGTGCAGCGGCGACCCGGGCTGGAAGATCGTCACGATGAGGTCGTAGGTCAGCGTGGCATCGAGCGGGATTCCGCTCTCGATGTAGTTGCGCAGGCCGATTTCCCGCTCGATCGCGATGATCGCCCCGATCTTCTGCGACGACAGCATCGTCGCCGCGACCACCAGCTCCTCGATGGTTTCGTTGGCCGCCTCGGTACGGTTGAAGTAGCGGAAAAAGGGCGCCTGCCCGAAATGTGCGAGCGCGCGGCGGATGTCCGACTGGAAGATGACGATGGCCGCAAATGCCACGTACACGAGCATGTTGCGGATCATCCAGTTGACCGTCTGCAGCGGCGCGAGCCGCGACATGTAGAACAGGCCGACGATCAGCAGAGATCCCGCCGCCATCTGTGCCGCACGCGTCCCACGGATGAGCTTGAGGAACTCGTAAATGATGACCGAGACGATGGCGATGTCGAGCAGGTCCCACCAGCCCATCGGGGGCCGACGCAGCAGGCCGGTCAGATACTCGGACACCGGATTAGCTTATCCCAGGGCGTTCGAGCCCGAGTTCGCGCCAAATCCACCGGAAGTCGTAGGGCGGCCGCCCCTGCCGCGCGGCGCGTTCGGTCTTGTTCTCGAACTGCTTGAGCAGGTCGATGAGCCGGGAGCGCCAGAGCTTCCCCCGCGCCGCTGCGCGCGGCGTCCGGTTGCCTAGTGCGGGAACCGGCAGATCGAGCCATTCGGTGTAATGGCGGTCAAAAAGATCCTGTACTTCGTCCGCCTCTGCCGCGGCAGGCTCTCGATCCGGCTCAGGCGCAGGACGGCGGCGGAGCTCGTTCATCGTCTGTTCGATGGTTTCGAGCGAGGTGGCGCGGTGGCGTACGCGGTCGCCGACCAGCGCCTCGAGCCAGCTGCGGCCACGCTCGGCGCGCTGGCGCGACGTGGTCTCGAACACGAGGCGGTCCCCTTCGCACGCCCACGTGCCCAGGGTGCGATCGCCATCGTCAGTGGTCTCGCTCCAGACGAGTCGGCCGTCCTCGATCGTCCGGACGTCGGGCTGCGCGCGGATCGTGGCGCACACGTCGTCCAGTTGATCGGTGTCGAAAACGGATCGGCAGAAGATGAGCGGGTCCCCTTCAGAGGTGACGATCTTCGGCGGTTCCGGGAAGGCGACGAGGTCGAGCCACAGGTGGTTGAAGACCATCCCGTGCTTACGAAAGAAACCGCTCGAGTCGTCGCTGGGGAACTTCCGTTGATGGCGGCGGTACAGACGGCGGAAGTGCGAGACGATCCGCGACTTGGCCTCGGCAGGGTAGAGATAAAGGCCTCCTTCGAACACGCTGCCGCCGGCGCCGTCGGGCGCCACGCGCGCGCCGAGCAGGTCCCACGTCACCATGTACTCGGTCGCCGTGCGCTCGATCACGAACAGCCGCGCGCCCGTCCACAGGTCGACGAGCCGCACGCCCGCACCGGGCTGGACCTCCTCGACTTCGTACAGGCGGAGGTTCGCGCGCGTCAGCCGCTCGAGGAACTGCCGCTCGGCAACGGTCAGCCGCGCAGCCTCGTCCTCGAGAAAGAGCTCCGCCACCGTCCCCTGGCCGTCGACATCCCAGTCGAAGAGAAACCAGGCATTGTATTTGATGTTGGCGTCCTCGGAATCGAGGAGCCACTGCACTTCGTGCGGTACGGCGTCGCGCAGCAGGTCGCCCCAGAAGAGCACCTCGGCAACGGAGTGGTCGCTGTCGAACGAGGGCTGAAAGGCAAACGCGAGGAGCTTCGAGACCGCCGACTCCCGCACGGTGGCGGCATTGGCCGCGGTGAGCGGCGCGACCTCGCGCGGGGCGCAGCAATGCTTGTACGTGCGGCCGCTGCCGCATGGACATGGGTCGTTGCCGCCCACTTTGCTCATCGCCTGAATTTTACACTGTCGAGTTTCAGCACTCGGAACCCGGAACTACTCGGAACTCGGGGCCTTGCCCGCCGTAGGACACGCAAGCCAGGTGCGAAGGCGGGTCCCGCCATTTACCGCGCCGGCTCAGCCGCGCGGCTGATCGCCGCGAATCTGGTCCGCGACTTTGACGACCTGCGCCATCTCTCGCACGCCGTGCACGCGGAGGATGTGGGCGCCGAGGAGCACGCTGGCCGCGACGGCCGCCGCCGTGCCCCACTCGCGCTCCGATGGGGGCACATCGCCCACCGCGGCCTTGAGATACGACTTCCGCGACGGCCCCACGAGGATCGGCCTGTCGAGCGCGGCCGCGATTCGCGACAGACCGGCGATCGCCTGATAGGAGTGCTCCGCCCGCTTGGCGAAGCCGATGCCGGGATCGATGACGATCGACTCGCGGCGGACACCGGCGGATGTCGCGCGGTCGATCGCCGCCCTCAATTCGGACGTGACCTCGCCCACCACGTCGCCGTAGTGCGCCTCCTGATACATCTCGCGCGACCGGCCGCGCGTGTGCATCAGCACGATCGCCGCGCCGGCCTCGGCCACCACGCCGGCGAGATCGGGGTCGAACTGCAGACCGCTGATGTCGTTCACGATCGCCGCGCCGGCCGCGATCGCTTCGCGCGCAACGCTCGCCTTGTAAGTGTCGATGGACACGGCGACTCGTTGATCCCGCGCCAGACGCTCGACGACGGGCAGCACACGCCGCAGTTCCTCGGCGGCGTCGAGGGGCTCGGCCCCCGGCCGCGTCGACTCGCCGCCGACGTCCAGGATCGCCGCGCCGTCTTCGATCATCTGCAGGCCGTCCTCGACGGCGCGCGAGGGATCGAACCGCAATCCTCCGTCGGCGAACGAGTCCGGTGTGATGTTCAGGATCCCCATCAGGACGGTCCGTTGGCCGAGAATGAGCCCGCGCCCGTAGCCCGCCAGTCCCGCGGGAATGTGCCGAACGGGGAGGGAGAGGTCGTAGTGTTTGCGGAAAGGGATGGGCGGAGTCACTGTCGGCGGGGGGGTCTTCCGCCTAAAGGCGGAAGCCACAACAAGCGCACTCATGGGGCGCACTTGTGGCTTCCGCCTCGAGGCGGACGATCCTGCCTACTCCTGTGGCAGCGGCTTGTTCAGCGGCGGGAGCGGCGGCACGATGGACGGCCGCTCGCGCGGCTGCCGGCGATCGTCGAGGGCGGCCGAGGCCGCCGCGGC
>JBOGIX010000780.1:0-9365 GCA_050744685.1 Vicinamibacterales bacterium
ACCTAGAGCCTCGCGCGTTCTGAATCAACTGAAGGGATGTGATCTTATGCCGTGCTTCCTGGTTACTCCACATGTCGGGCCGTCCGACCGCGCGGTTGCCGGGCAGCGGCAGCGCCGGGACCGGAGACCATCAGACGGCCTCAACAGGGTAGGACGAAGAGCGACGGGAAGCGGTGCTGATGTTCGCTGACGCCGTTGCGAAACTCTCAGCGTCGATCTTCCCCATCTTTTTCGCCTTTGAGCGGGATGGTAGCCCGGCCCTTTCGGTCAGCGGGACGGGCTTCTTCGTCGACGACAGCGGGCTTTTCGTCACGGCGGATCACATCATGACCTGCGCGCCCGCCGGGTCGACGTACTACTACTATGGGAATCTGCCGGATCACACCAGCCAGCCCGCGGTGGAAATCGAGCGGGTCGCGACCGACCCCGGGCGCGACCTGTATCTCGGAAGAGTCGCGCGGGACTACATGCGGGGGGCGGAACTCTCCGGCGAAACGGTACGGCCCGGCGACTCCGTCTGTCTCGGGGGGTATCCGATGGCCGAAGTTTCGATTCATGCGGATCGCGGCGCCGTCGCGAATGTGCGGCGCTACTGGCAGCCGACTTTTGTGCTCGACGTGACGCAGGCCATCGTCGATACGAGGGTCTACGACGGCTACTTGGTTGGCCACCCGTGCTTCTCAGGGATGAGCGGGGGGCCGGCCTTCGATATCGAGGGCAAGGTACGGGGCATGGTGGTCGCGACGGTCACTCGCTCCGAGCCTGACCTTACGGGCGAACTAACGGTCGTAAAGAACGGCATCGTCCTCGATGTCGAGCACATCCGGGGCTTCGTCGAGCGGCAACGGACCGCCTCCGCCAGCATTGCCGGCAAGCTGTGGCGCCGGTGAGTGCCGCGCGGGTCCTCTGGCGCGGTGCTCCGCATCCGCATGTAGCAGGTATGGGGCAACGTGCCGTAGGTTGGGTAGGCTCGCTCTACCCCGCCCAGCAGCGGATGCTATCGAGGAGACGAACGATCGGCGACGGGAGTTTCGACAAGAGCTTGGCCGAAGAGATGCAACCGGGCCCCGACTTGCAGGCCGAGCAGAGCGCCGCGTCCGGTATGGATACCGAACACGCCGGACTCGACGCGCGCCGCCAGTCGCCAGTATCCGGCATTCATTACTGGTTACCAGTGAAGAAACTGGAAACTGGCAACTGGCAACTGGAAACTGACACTTACTTCAATCGAATCTGAAACGTCGGACTCGCCCCATACCCCGGAATCGTCGGCGTAATCTTCACGTCGTAGGTTCCGGCCGGAAGCGACGTGCCGGCGGCGTCCTTGGTCTGCAGGTTGAACGACCACGACCCGCTCGAGGCCGAGTAGCGGAAGCTGCTGCTTCCCGGATCGGTGTTGCTGAAGACGCGCACCGGACCACCCGGCTGAGGACCGGTCACGGTGACGATGTGATCGACCTGGCTGCTGTCGACCAGGCGGGAACCGCTCACGAACCCCCACTTCATCGGGATCGCGCTGCCGGTGTTGAACGTCGCGCCTGGAGGCGGCGGTGCGTTCTTCAGGTTCCTGAACTCGTAGTCATCGGCGACGGCGTTCACGGTGATCGTGACCGTCGCGGGAGCGCTCCGGGCGACGCCGTCCGTCGCGACGTAGGTGAACGAGTCCGAGCCGCTGAAGTTCGAGGCGGGCGTATAGACGAACGATCCGTCGGCATTCAACACGAGCGTACCGTGCGCCGGACCGGACTCGAGATAGGCCTGCAGTGTGCCGCCGCCGTCCGCATCCGTGTCGTTGCCCAGCACGCCCGGCGCCAGGCGGCTGAGCGGCGTGTCTTCGTCGGTCGAATAACCGTCCGCAACTGCCACCGGCGGATCGTTGACCGCGACGATCGTCACGATGTTCGACGGATCGCTCAGCGTGCCGTCGAGGTACATGGCGCGCGCGAAGTAGGTGTATGACTGGCCGTTGGCGAGCGGCGTCAGATCGATCAGGGAGTAATCGATCTGTCCGAGCGCGGCGGGGAGCGTGCCGACGACCGTCGCCGAGGCGACCGCTTCGGGCGTCAGCTCGGGTCCCACGACGCGCAGGACCTGATACAGCGCCACGGCGCCGACGGTGGGAGATGTCCAGTCGAGCCGAATCCGATGAAGCGGCGTCGCACCGACGGGGCAGTTCTCGCCGAGGACGCACGCGCGGAACTCGTTCGGCGGAGTCTTCGCGAGTTCGACCGCCGTGTCGAAATCCAGCTCGCCGAATGGCCCGTCGGGATTGTTGACGAACAGGTCGCCGCCTCCGAGATCCCCCCGGCCCAGATCTCCGCGGCCGAGCACCGTGCCCAGGTCGCCGCGTCCGAGATCGCCGCGTCCAAGATCGCCGCGGCCCAGGTCCCCGCGGCCGAGATCTCCGCGGCCCAGATCGCCCCGCCCGAGATCGCCACGACCGAGATCGCCGCGGCCGGCGTCGAGTGACAACGGGCCGAGCGACGGACGGCCGGCGCTGTCGAAGAACAGGCCGCCGGCGCTGCGGCGCGACCCCACCTGGTTGAGCAGGATCCTCGCCCAGTCGTTCGATCCGGCAAGCACCTCGGGCGTGAGGTCGGAGGTCGTCGTGCGGCCGTTGAAGTTGACGTCCTGCACGAACGGCGACGTGACGGTCGTCGCGTCCGCCTGCCAGTCGATCGGGGCTGCCGCCGTCCTCGCATCGATGCGCACCATCGGGATGTCGGTCGGCAGCAGCGGCGAGCCGTTGCAATGCTTCGAGACCGCGGTGCCCAGGCCGGCGAGATAACTCGTCGCCAGCGGCGCATACCAGCCGAGCCTATACGGAAGAATGCTCAACGAGCCATCGAACAAGGCGGTCTCGTCGACTGGCTGTCCGCCGAAGTCCTGGCCGGAGAAATCGAGGTGCGGAACACCGTTGTCGTCCAGCAGCCCGCGCAGCTGATAGAGGTAGTTCATCGTGCTGAAATAGAGCGGTTTGCAGTTTGGCTCGAGCGCCTCGCCGCCGTGCCGGCGCTCGAAGCCATGCCCCATCTCGTGCGTCATCGTCGAGGCCTGCATGAACGGCGTGCCCACCGGCAGCCCGTGGTCGTCGTCGAACGCGCCGAGCGAGACGATGAAGTCGCCGCCGGGGAAGTCGCCGACGCCGGTGTTCGTCCGCGGGACGTGGAAGCCGGGATCCAGGGGATCCTCCGATGTGGGAAGGCCGACGGCGTGCGCGAAGAGCGCGTAGCGGAACGTATCCTTCCGGTTGCGGTCGAATCGCCTCTCGCATCCAGCGCCGGGCAGGTCGCACGGATCTTCGCCGTTGGCCAATGGCGCCGGGCCGCTGAGCACCGCGTCCCTGATGAACTGGAAACCGGTCTTCCAGCCGACCGTGCCGGGGTACGCGGAAAACTGGCAGACGTCGGGCGGCGCACCGGACTGCGGTGTGCAGACGGTGACGAGCTCGCCGATCGCGTCGCCGCCGCGGGCCAGGCCGGCGCCGCGAATGATGTACTGGTCGGCTTCACCCGAAGGATAAGAATCACCAAGATCGAAGTGCACGTTGATGCGTCCCGTCGGCGCCTTCGCGAACGTATCGCCAACGAGCTTCAACGCCGCGTGCGAGGGCAGGTGCGTGTGGGCGGGCTTCGGCGCCCCGCCATACGTCGGGGCCCCGCCAACGGGATCGTCCGCCGCATACATGTAACCGATTTCGACGAAGAGATCCTTCTGGTCGGGCGAGGCGCCCATGGCCTTGAGGTTCGGCAGCGGCTGGCCATCCGGATCGAGGATGGCCGAATCCGAAGACTCCCATACGTCGACGAGACCGTCTTCGTCGGAATCCTGGACGTCCGTGCTGAGCACCACGGCGCTGACCGAGAGGCAGTCCGACAGCTGGCCATCCGGCTTGATCTGGACGAGGCCGGACGACGAGCCGGGAGCGAGCGGAAGGTTTGCGAACGTCGGGTTGTCCCATTTCGGGCCGGCGGCGCTGCCGAAGGGATTGATGGCGATGAGCTGCCCGTTGAAGACCAGCTGCTCCGACAGGGACGGACGTCCGTCGCCAACGACCAGTGTCATTCTGGCATCCGGCTGCTCCGACGCCTGGTAGAAGCCGGTAATCGGCAGGTCGAGCGTCGCGAATGCGCTCTTCGTGACGCCGCCGTCCCGGATGACGATCGCGCTGAAGGCGTGCGAGGAGTCCCGAAAGACGATCACGAGGCTCGCACCGATCGCCCGCGTCCCCTTGACGGCCACGGTTTCGATGCCTTCTTCGTCCGTATCGGGCAAGGAGCCGCCGGCGTCAGGCACCTCGATCGTATGTTGGCCGTTCGCGCGCGTCTTGCCGTCGTCGCCGATCGGCAGGAACCGGAGGACGTCCGCCCTGTAGGTGACGAGCCGGCGTTTTCCGCCCCAGCCCACGCTCCAGCATGGGGCCGTCGCCGCGTCCCAGTTGAGCGCCTTGGCAATCGAGGCCGATCCGGCGCCAAGGTCGACGCCGTTGAACTTCGCGTGGTCGATGCCGGACCATTGCTCGACTTCCGCCGTCTGCACGTACAGATAGGCCGCGACGACGTCGACGTTGTCGGGGACGCCGCTCACGTCGATCGTCTCGATCGCGCGGCCGTTCACGCCCTTGCGCCACAGGCTGGCGCCGCCGACGACATAGTCGCCCGTCAGGAAGTAGTTCTTGAAATGTGTCAGCGAGGGAGATTCGGCGCTCGGTCGCGCCGCACCGGCCTGGCACAGGAGCACGCCAAGAATCGCCGCGAAAAGTGCCTTTTTCATCGAGTCTCTCCGACCTGCCGCGTGCGGAAGGCGGTGCGTCCGGTTGGCCGTGTTCACGCGCGTGTCCTGGATCGAGCGAGCTCGTGCCCAAGGCCGCCCTGCGTTCCCCGCCGGGACGCAAGTGCGGGCAACCTGGCAGCAGTCGCCGGAAACTGAAAATTAAAGCTGTGCTGTACAGTGCAACTATTGATCGAGATGGGTGAGTCTGCCTACAGGATTTGCACGGGAAATTCTTCCGGCTGAAGCCGGAAGCCACACACTTATTTCACACTCTCTGAAGCCGCACGCCACGAGGACGATCGGTCGCTGGTCTTCGCAGCGCTACGATGATGAAGAATGAACCTGTGCGAGGTCGCATGAAAGCCGAGGCGGAATCCACCACCGGACAGCGGAGCGTGCTCTCGGCGTTGCGCGTCTACGGCGAGCGGCCGGCGCTCGTCATGGTGGCGCTCGGCTTCTCGGCGGCCCTGCCCTATTTCCTGGTCTTCGATACGCTGTCGGCCTGGCTGCGCGCGGCGGGGCTGTCGCTCGAGGTCATCGGCTTCTTCAGCCTCGTCACCCTCGTCTCGTCGTTCAAGTTCCTGTGGGCGCCGTTCGTCGATCGCGCGCGGATCCCCGTGCTCACCGCATGGCTGGGACACCGGCGGTCGTGGATGCTCGTATGCCAGGGCCTGATCATGCTGGGCCTCTGGCTCGTTGCCGGCGCGGATCCGACGCGCAACCTCGGGGCGATCGCCGTGTTCGCGGTGCTCGTCGGCTTTTCGTCGGCCACGCAGGACATCGCCATCGACGCCTGGCGCATCGAAGCGGCGGCCGTCTCGAAGCAAGGGGTGATGGCGGCGGCCTATTCGTGGGGTTACCGCGCGGCCATGATCGTCGCCGGCGCCGTGCCGCTGCTGCTCGCCCAGGCCTACAGCTGGAACCTGTCCTATGCGGTGATGGCTGCGCTGATGACGGTCGGCGTGCTCGCGGTGCTCGCGGCGCCGCGCGAGCAGCGGCATGCGATCCGTACGATTCACGCCGAGGACATTCCACGGGCTCCGGTGCGCGAGGCCGTGGAATGGGGATCGCGCCTGGTGATTCTCGCCGCGGGCGCGCTCGTGCTCGGCTCGGGCCTGGCGGCCAACGCCGGCGTATTCGCGCGGGTGCTCGGCGCGTTCGGCGCCACCGGCGCGCGCGACGCCGTCCTGTCTGCCTGGGCCTCGGGCCCGCGCGTCTGGGTGCATCTCGCCGCCGTCCTGTTCGGCGCCGGCATCATCGTGCTCGCCGCGCTTCCGCTGCCGGGCGCTCGCACGCGCCCGGCAGTCTATCTCTCCGCCGCGCTCGCCGATCCGCTGCGCGACTTCTTCGTGCGCCATCGCGGCGCGGGCGGGCTGATCCTCGCGCTCATCTGCCTGTACCGCATCCCGGATTTCGTGCTCAACATCATGAATCCGTTCTATCTCGATCTCGGCTACACGCTGGTCGAGATCGCCGAGGTGCGGAAGATCTTCGGCGTCGGCATGACGATGCTCGGCGTGTTCGTGGGCGGCGTGGCGGTGGCGCGCTACGGGCTGCTGCGCGCGATGGTCATCGGCGCGTTCGCCGGACCGGTGAGCAACCTCCTGTTCATCTGGCTCGCGCTGCAGGATCACAGCCTGATCGCGCTGTTCCTGGCCATCGGCCTGGACAACGTCGCCGGCGGCCTCGCCGGCACGTGCCTGATCGCGTACATGTCGAGCCTGACCTCGGCCGGCTTCACGGCCACGCAGTACGCGCTCTTCTCGTCGCTCTACGCCATTCCCGGACGACTCATCGCCTCACAATCCGGCCGCATCGTCGAGGCGGCCGCGCGCCTCGCCGACAGCGGCGGCACGTTCTCGGGCCTGAGATACCTGTTCGCGGACGACGGGCCCGGGAAGTTCGCGCGTGCGGTCGAGCGCTCGGGGGTCAGTCCTGCGGCGCTCGGCACCGGCTATGTGGTGTTCTTCACGTACTCGGCGCTCATCGGCGTGTTCGCGCTGATGCTGTCTCTGGTCGTGCAGCGCCGGCAGCAAGCAGAAGAGCAGATGCGTGCGCAGATCGAATCCGCGGCGCCACCGGGATCTTAATCGGCGTGAGTCGCAGACGCGACGCGATGCGCGACTGGATTACAACCGACCACCAAATCGCAGCCTGCACGAAGAGATCGCGCCAGCATGGTGCTGCCCGTGGCCGTGTACCGCAATCTTCGACGCGTCCGCGGGCGTGAAGGCAGCGCCCGTCCGCTCAAATGAGCCCTCCGCCGAGTATCTGCCCGCGTCCGCAAGGCCGGATGGCTACTCGTGTCGAAGGGCCGTCGTGGGATTCAGCCGGGCAGCTCGCCACGCCGGTAACAGACAGGCGAGCGACGTGAGCCGCAACACCCAGCCCGCGGCTGCCGCATAGGCCGCCGCGTCATGACCGCGAACCTCGAACAGAAACCGCTCGATCGTCCGGCTGGCCCAGAAGGCCGCAGCCAGGCCGACCCCGAGTCCGACAAGCACTGGTTGGACACCCTGTGCTACCAGCATGCGAACGACTCGGCCCGGCGACGCGCCGAGTGCCAGACGGACCCCGATCTCGCGCGTCCGCGCCACGATGCCGAAGGACGTGACGCCATAGAGTCCGGCCGCCGCCAGCAGCAGCGTGACGAGCGCGAACGCGGCAGTGGCAACCGCGTAGAATCGGCGATCCGCAATCGATTCGGACACGATGCCGTGGATCGTCGTTGCATCGAATATCGGCTGCGTCGGATCGATCGAGGCGACGATGGCGCGCACGGCTGGCGCCAGGTCTGGCGTGCCCAGGGCCGTGCGGGCGACCACGCAGATGATCTCCGACGATTCCTGCGCACGTGGCACGTAGTAGGAGGGATCGCCGTCCGATTCGAGTCGGGCGTTGCGCACATCGCCGACCACGCCGACGATCTCCGGTTGCTGTTCGGGCCCGAGCTCCAGACGACGCCCGAGCGGGCTCTGCCCCGGGAACAGCCGGTCCGCGAGCGATCGCGAGATGACGACCACAGGCGCTGCTGAATGGTCATCAGCCGCTGAAAACGCCCGTCCTGCCAGCAGCGGAATGCCCATCACGGCGAAATAATCTGGATCCACGTCGCGTTCCTTTGCGGCAAGTCGTTGACCGCTATGAGAGAGTGCCCGCGTCCAATCGACGCCCCGCAGCGGCACCGAAGAGGTGATGCTGGCTCGCTCGACGCCCGGTAGCGCGCGGATCCGATCCAGTAGCTCCGATTGAAAAGCCTTGAGCCGCACGCTGTCGAAGTAGCGTGGATCGAGCAGCCGCATTTCCGCCGTGAACACTCGCGCTCCGTCGAATCCGCGGTCGACGTGCTGCAGCTTCCAGAAGCTGCGCAGGAGCAGGCCGCCCGCGACGAGCAGGACAACGACGACCGCGACCTGAGAGGCGACCAGACCGTGCCGCCAGCGGATGGTGCTCCGCGAAGGCGTCGCCGTCCGGCTCTGGCCGATCTCCGTTCCCGGATCCAGCGCGGAGCTCCGCCATGCCGGCACGACGGTCGAGAGCACCACCGCGAGCGTGACGAGGCCCGTGATCCAGCCGACCGTCACGAGATCGACACCAATCTCCTGAACGCGCGGGAACTCCGGCGGCATCGCGACACGCAACAGCGGCTGCAGCATGGCCACGCTCGTCACGCTGACGAGGGCGGCGATGGCGGCCATGAGGCCGCTCTCGGTGACGAGCTGCCTGACAATTCGTGCTTTCGTCGCGCCGAGCGCCAACCGCAGCGCGACGTCGCGGCGCCGTTCAACGGTCTGTGCAAGCAGCAGCGTCGCCACGTTCAGACAGGCCACCATGAACACCAGCATTGCCACGGCGGCCAGGAGCTGCAGCGCCGGCCGTACCTCGGACACCGCGTTCTCGTGCACCGGCTCGAGCCAGAACGTCATGCGATCCATGGAGCGGCCGAGATCCGCGGCGATCGCCGCCTTGACCGCGGCCATGTCGTCGCCGGCTTGTTGCAGTGTGATGCCGGTGCGAAGCCGCCCGACGATGCGGTACATGATCGCGTTCTGCAAGCGAGGGTTGGCGAGCTTGTCGGCGCTCAGCGGCAACCACACGTCAGTGCTCTCGGGATAGCTGAATTGGACGCGCGGGGGCAGTACTCCAACGATGCTGACGGGCCTTGTGGCCCGCTGCTTTCCACGTCCGATGGCCAGCTCGAGCCGCCGGCCGATGACATCCGGCGAGGCGGCAAACAGGCGCTGCCAGAGATCGTGGCTGATCACGGCGACGTCCTCGCTGTCGTCTGCGGCGAACGTGCGGCCGATGGACGCACGAACCCCAAGCGTGTCGAAGACGTTGCGTGTGGCAAACGCCCCTCGCAGCCGTTCGGCGCCGCCCGGCGACGCCAGATCGAAGGTTGCCGAAGGGTTGCCGTTCCACAGTTCGATGGCAGCCATGGACGACAAGGATCGCTGACGATCACGAATCTCGCGGAACCAGCGCGGGGTGGCCAGACCGCGGCCCGTGCTTCCAGGCGCCGAGCCTTCCCGCCGCGCCCATAACAGGACGAGCGTCTCCGGGTCGTCGTAGGGCAGCGGCCGCAGCAGCAC
>JBOGIX010000781.1:0-3103 GCA_050744685.1 Vicinamibacterales bacterium
CCGTCACACCGAACACGTTTCGGCAGTTCCACACAGGGGTGCTCGACCGCGTCGCCGCGCTGCCCGGGGTCACGCACGCCGCCTTCGTGTGGGGCCTGCCGCTCACCGGGAACAAATGGCCCGGGACGATGGAGGTGGCTGGTCGGACGGATGGGGGATCACCGGCTGACCAGGTGAACTTTCCACTGCGATCCGTCACGCCGGACTACTTCGCGCTGATGGGCATCCGCTTCGTCGAGGGGCGCGGGTTCCACGCCACGGACACTGCGGACTCGCCTCGGGTGACCGTCGTCAACGACACGCTCGCGCGGCGCTATTTTCCCGGGACCAGCCCCGTCGGCAGGCAGCTGCGCTTTGCCGGCGACCCGAAACGTCCCCTCGAGATCGTCGGCGTGATAGCCGGGACCAGGACCGAAGCGTTGAGCGAAGACGCGGAGCCGGAGGTCTACCTGCCGTTCTGGCAGAGCGGCGCGTTCTCGAAACACCTGGTACTGCGCGCCGGGTCGGATCCGCGCGCGCTCACCGACCTCGTGCGGCGCGAGATCCGCGCGGTCGATCCCACGGCGGCCGTCGAGCGCTTCACGACCATGGCGCAGATCCGGCGCGATTCGGTGGCCGAGCGGACGTTCGCGATGCGGCTGCTCATCGGGTTCGCCGTGCTCGCGACGGCGCTGGCGCTAGTGGGCATATATGGAGTGCTGTCGCTGTCGGTCGCAGCCCGCGTCAAGGAGATCGCCGTCCGCAAGGCCGTCGGCGCGCAGGCACCCGACATCCTGCGGATGATCCTCGGCGAAGGCTCACGGCTCATCGCCGTCGGCGTGGCGATGGGCGCGATGGTCGCCGCGTTCCTCGGGCGCGCGCTCGAGGCGCAGCTGTTCGAGGTCCGCGCCATCGATCCACTGTCACTCGGCGCCGCCATCCTGCTCTTCGCGATCGTCGGGCTCGGCGCATGCCTGCTGCCCGCGATGCGCGCGGCCCGCACGGATCTCCTCGCGGCGCTCCATCAGGAATAGGGAGCTCATCCAGTTGCCAGTTGCCGGTTACCAGTTTGCAGTCATTCATTACTGGTGACCAGCAAGGAAGCGGGTAACTGACACTGGCCACTGGTAACTGGAAACTGACCCGATTCCCTTTTCGTCAACCACGGTTGACACCATTCGAGCACCACGCTTCTCTCCACCCGCGCAGCAGCCGCGACGAACGTCCTAAGCAGCGATCTGAGAGCAACATCCGCGGACAGTCGCAGCAATGAGGTGACGTGGCAGACGGATTGCCTCAGGAGGGCCGTCCCGTCGCCGAGCGGCCGGGTATCGGATCCCGAGGAACGGGCGGACTTCCGCTCCCCTCGTGCAATCGAACGCAATCAGGCCAAAAAAACACGGTTCCCCGAGCGGATGCCGTCCGGGAGTCGAGTCTGGCTCGATATGCCGGCGCCCCACACGGGAACCTCATTCCCGCACCACGGGTAGGAAGGAGGCAGGTCGTGAATCGATGGCTCCTCGGCGTCGTTGTTGGTGTGCCCTTGCTGCTGGGAACCGCGACCGCACAAGGCGGCCGGGGTGCTGCCGAATCGGCGCCGCCGGAAATGATGTTCATCGACGGCGCCAAGAACCCCGAGCTCATTCCGCAGTGGAGCGCCTGGGGTTACGCCTTCCGCGTCATCAGCGGCGGGCCGCGGGAACTGCCGTCGATCGTGCACAAGGTCGTGTCCGCCGACGAGCGCGCGATGATCATCAAAGAGGCCGACGCCGTGCAGAAGATCGACAAGGCATGCACCGAGCTCCTGCTGAAGCAGCACACCGTCATCGGCAGGGGCAACCTCGAAGCGCTCGACGCGAAGCTGCGTGAAATCACGGTAGCGTGCAGGCAGAAGACCCTGGACGCCCGCAACCGCATTCTCGCCGCGCTGAACCCGGACGGCGCAACGGCGCTCATCATGTTCGTCGAATCCACGAAAGAGGGTACGTCGCTCACCATCAGGAAGCGCGACCTGCCGCGTTTCCTCGAACCCGAGTAACCAGTTCGTTTCCGCACAAGAGAGGTGCAGCATGAATCGCAAGGTCGCGATCGGACTATTGGTGTGTTCGCTGATGGCGGTGCCGGCAACCAGCTCCGCCGACTCCACGACGGTCATCCCTGGCTGCGGCACGGTCACCAACCGCAACAGCAGCCATCAGTACGGCGCCTTCAACTGGCTCGAATACGTCGTCGAAACGACCGGATCCGTCGACATCTGCGGCCAGTTCATCGTCGCGGTCGAGGCGCATGTGGTGGGCGTGCCGAATTCCAGCCTGTGGCGCCAGGGCGTGATGTACGTGACGGCGCGCCGCGCCATCATGGTGCCGAAGTACGGCCGCTGGCAGACGAGCGGCGAGCATTTCGTCTCGGGCACCATCCCCAACATCTTCTGCTGCGGCGGCTGGTGGCCGGCCGGCAAGACGACGAGCATCGTGGACGTGGTGCCGCCGGGCTCGTCGGATCCGGCATCGCAGTGCAACGCGCTCGGCTCCGACTACTACTGGAACGGCTGGGAATGCGTCTACACCCCGGGCAGCCCCATCATCGTCGATGGCGGGCGAAACGGGTATCAGCTGACGAGCGTGGAGGATGGCGTGCGGTTCGATCTGGATACCGACGGTGCCCCCGAGCAGGTGGCGTGGACGCGGGAAGGTTCGGACGATTCGTTCCTGGCCATGGATCGGAACGGCAACGGCCGCATCGACAACGGCGCCGAACTGTTCGGCAACTACACCCCGGCGCACGCGTCCGGCGGCGAGCTGACGACCGCAAACGGGTTCGAGGCGCTGGCATTCCTGCACTCTCCCGGATACGGCGAGAGTCTGCCGGACGACCAGATCGACGCCCAGGATGCCGCGTTTGCCAGGCTGCTCCTGTGGCGAGACGAGAATCACAACGGCATCTCGGAGCCGAACGAGCTTCGCACGGCGGCCTCGGCCGGCGTGGTGGCCATCAGCACCGACTACAAGAACAGGAAGCGTGTGGATCGGTTCGGCAACGAGTTCCGCCAACAGGGGCAGATCACCTGGGCGAACGGGCGGGATCCGGTCTACGACGTGTGGCTGAAGATGCATCCCTGACCTTC
>JBOGIX010000782.1:0-1204 GCA_050744685.1 Vicinamibacterales bacterium
GGCCCCCCCGTCGCCGTGATCGTCTTCCACGGACGCGCGAGCATCCCGGTCGCATCCGAGAGCGCCAGGCCAATCCGCCTGCGGCCGAAGTCGACCCCGAGGACGCGCATCCTTGTCGAGCGTACCACGGCGGGCGCGCCGCGTCCGATTGCTATAATCGCGCCACATCGATGGAGCCCTCCACTGCGCGGCCCGCGGCCGGTTTCGTCGCCGCGGCGCTCGCGCTCGCGGTTGCGCTGTCCTCCTGCGCGCACGAGAAGCCGGCCTACTGGCAGAAGATGGTCATCCTGGGGTTCGACGGCATGGATCCCGATCTCGTGCAGCAATGGGTGACTGAAGGCAAGCTGCCGAACATCGCGCGCCTGATGTCGCAAGGCGGCCTGTACCCGCTCACGACGACCCATTCCGCAGAATCACCGACGGCGTGGGCCTCTTTCGCCACGGGCGTGAATCCCGGCAAGCACAACATCTACGATTTCCTGGTGCGCGACACGGCGACTTACCTGCCCGATCTCGGCATGGTGCGCCGCGAGCCGGCGAAGTTCCTGTTTGGATACGTGCCGATTGCAAAACCCCGGATCCATTCGATCCGTGGCGGGACATCGTTCTGGGTAACCGCCGGGCGCGCAGGCGTTCGAAGCAGCGTGCTCACCGTGCCAGTGACGTTCCCGCCCGAGGAGGTGCCGAACGGCGAGCTGCTCTCAGGGCTGCCGCTGCCGGACATTCGCGGGACGATGGGCACGTTCTACTACTTCGCCACGGATCTGAGCCGCTACGAGGAAGGCAATACGGAGATGGGCGGCATCCTGAAGCGGCTGGTGTTCGAGAACGACGAGGCGCGCACCGAGCTGGCCGGTCCGCCCAATCCGATCGTGCGCCAGCAGATCGAAACGATCCGCCGCAAGGGAACGTCGCTGTCCGACGCCGATCGCGCGCAGCTCGGCGAACTGCAGGCGCGGGAAGACGTCCGTCTGCCGCTGACGATTCGCTGGAATCGCACTGCGGGGACGGCGACCGTGGACGTCGACGGCCAGTCGGTCGCGCTCGAGACCGGACGCTGGAGCAAGTGGATCGTCCTCGCGTTCCGCGTCTACTTTCTCGTGCGGGCGCGCGGTATGGCTCAGCTGATGATCCTTTAGGAGTTAGAGGAGCTGCGCCTGTATTTATCGCCGGTGAACTTGAGGCCGGAAGCGCAGTACTTGAC
>JBOGIX010000783.1:0-3593 GCA_050744685.1 Vicinamibacterales bacterium
AATTCTGCGGGGCGGCGGACCCGATGGCAGCCGGATCCGGGTCCGCCCGGAGGCCGTGAGTGGCTGCCGCAGTCCGCTCGCCGACGGCGACGAGGCGATCGTGCTCGTCGAACGGCAGGCCGCGCAGGACCACCGCGTCCACCACCGAGAAGATCGCCGTCGTCGCGCCCACCCCGAGGGTCAGGACGAGCAGGGAAGCGACGGTGAAGCTTCGGGACGAGCCGAGAGAGCGCAGGGCGGCCTGCAGATCGTCACGCATGGTCCTGGCCGGAAGGGTTGTCCCGCGAATGCATTACGCGCAGGCATTATAAGTAGAATGACCCGGCTGGGCCGTATTCTCATCCTTTGATTTTTTGCAGTCTCCTCCCCGGACGTGTCGATTCTGCGGCGGCTCGTTCGACGTCCATACAGAGGAAAGGAGATACCCGATGCGAGTGATGGTGATTGTCAAGGCGAACAAGGACTCGGAAGCCGGGGTGATGCCCACCGAGAAGATGTTGACCGAGATGGGCAAGTTCAACGAGGAGCTCGTGAAGGCGGGGGTCATGCTGGCAGGAGACGGGCTGCACCCGACCTCGAAGGCTAAACGCGTGAAGTTCTCCGGCACCGACCGCAAGGTCATCGACGGGCCGTTCGCCGAAACGAAAGAGCTCGTTGCCGGTTACTGGATCTGGCAGGTGAAATCCATCGACGAGGCGGTCGAATGGCTCAAGCGCGCGCCGTTCGACGGCGGGGAAGAGGTCGAGATTCGTCCGGTGTTCGAGGCCGACGACTTCGGCAAGGAATTCACGCCGGAGCTGCGCGCGCAGGAAGAGCGTCTCCGGGCGAAGATCGCCGAGCGGCCATAACCCGCGGCGCCTCGGGAGGAGCGAACGATGCGACGGACAGGCAAGGCGAAGCCGTCAACGATCGACGAATACCTGGCCCGCGTGAGCCCCGGGCAGCGGCCCGTGCTGGAGAAAATCCGGCAGACGATCCGTGCCGCGGCGCCCGGCGCCGAAGAGTGCATCAGCTATCAGCTGCCTGCATTTCGCCTGAACGGACCGCTCGTCGGATTCGGCGCGAGCGCAAACCACTGCGCTTTCTATCCCATGAGCGGCACCATCGTCGAGGTCTTCAAGAAGGAGCTCGCCGGCTACGACACGAGCAAGGGGACGATCCGGTTTCAGCCGGATCGTCCCTTGCCGGCGGCGCTCGTTCGAAGGCTGGTGAAAGCCAGGCTCGCGGAGAAGAAGGGTGGAGAAAGGGATGAGTAGGCACCCATGAGTGTTCTGACCGATTTCCGTTACGCGCTGCGATCGCTGCTTCGCGTGAAAGGCCTGGCCGTCACCGTCGTCCTGACGCTCGCGCTCGGCATCGGCGCCAACGCGGCGATCTTCAGCGTGGTCAGGGGCGTGCTGCTGCGGCCGCTCGCCAACCGCGACGAAGATCGGCTGATCTACATCCGACAGAGCGCTCGCGGGATTGGCGCCGAGAACGCGAACTTCTCCGTGCCGGAGATCCGCGATCTGCGGGCCCGCATCCGGTCGGTTTCGGCATTGGGCGACTTCTCGACCATCGACTTCACGATGGTCGGCCTCGGCGAACCACGCGTCGTCCGCGCCGGCGTGGTCGGAGGCTCGTACTTCGAAGTCATGGGCCTGCGTCCGGTTCTCGGCCGCCTGCTGGACGCCTCCGACGATGGGCCGAGCGCGGCCGGGGCGGCCGTGCTGACGCACCGGTTCTGGACGACGGCGTTCCAGGGGGACACCTCCGTGCTGGGACGAACCATCAGGCTCGGCGACCGCACGGCCACGGTCATCGGCGTGGTCGAACCCTCGGTGCCGTATCCCGCCGCGACGGAGATCATCGCCAACGTGGTCACCAGCCCTCATCACCTCGACGCGACGATGGTCGACGGACGCGTGCACCGGATGACCGAGGTCTTCGGACGGCTGGCCCCGGGCGCGGATCTGGACGGGGCGCGCGCCGAGCTGCGTGCGGTGCACGGTTCCATCCTTTCGGAGCATCCCGAGGCGTACCCGGCGAAGGCCGATTTCCGCATCGATGCCGTGCGGCTGCGCGATCAGATCACGGCACCGGCGCGCACGGTGTTGCTCGTGCTGCTGGCCGCGTCTGCGCTGGTTTTCGTGATTGCCTGCTCGAACGTGGCCAACCTCGTGCTCGCACGTTCGGTGCGGCGCGAAGGGGAGCTGGCGATCCGCGCTGCGCTCGGCGCGAGCACGGGCGCGCTTCGCCGCACGCTCCTCGCGGAGAGCCTCCTCCTGTGCGGCGCAGGCGCGCTGCTCGGCGTCGTCATCGCCCGGCCGATGGTCTCGGTGCTCGCGCGCTATGCATCGAGGTTCTCCGTCCGCGCGCTCGATCTCACGGTCGACGCCAGCCTGCTGTGGGTCGGCGCCGGACTCGCCCTCTCGGCCGCAGTGCTGCTGGCGTTCGTTCCCCGGCTGCCCACCACGAACTCGTCCCGGGGATTCGGCCTGGCCAACGGCAACGTCCGCATTACCACATCCACGAACCGGCGGCTGCGCGCGTTTGCCGTCACGCAGATCGGCGCGTCGTTCGTGCTGCTTGCCGGCGCCGGCATGCTCCTCACGACGCTCGTCGCGCTGCAGCGCGTGCGCACCGGCTTCGAAACCAGCAACGTCCTGGCGCTGCACGTGCCCATCGTGTCCTACTCTCGCCCGCCCGAACAGACCGCGGCCTTCTACAAGGAAGCCATGCGTCGCATCGCCGAGCTGCCTGGGGTCGAGCGCGTCGCGATCGGCACGATCGTGCCCTGGCGCGATGCCGGCACCTTCGGGCCGGGATTTCAGTTCTCGGTGGAAGGCTACACGCCGGCCGATGGCGAGGAAGATCCGCGGGCACGGTTCCGCACGGTATCGCCGGGGTTCTTCGCGGCTTTGGGCGTGCCGATCCTCGCGGGCCGCGACTTCTCCGAGGCGGACCGCCGCGGCGGCGACCGCGTGGTGGTCGTGAGCCAGAGCCTTGCGCGGCGGATGTTCTCGACCGACGACGTGGTGAACCGGCGGTTGATGTGGACCGATCCGGTCATGAAGTTCATCGACGTCAGCACCGAGCCGCGACGGATTGTCGGTGTGGTGCCCGACGTGGACGACGAGAACGTGGTCCCGGGACCGGCGCTGACGGTCTATCACCCGTTCGAGCAGGAGATCGGCGGCGGCCGGCTGTTCGTGCACGCCGCCACGAATCCCTATGCGCTGGTGCCGCCGATCACGCGCATCATTCGCGAGCTGTCGCCGGAACAGCCGGTCGAACGCGCGGCCACGCTCGATGACGTGCGCGCCGAGGTGCTCGCGCCCGAGCGCCTGAACGCGCTCGTCTTTGGCGGATTCGCGGGCGTGGCGCTGATGATCGCGGTGGTCGGTGTGGCCGGCGTGCTGGCGTTCTCGGTCAGCGCGCGCACGCGCGAGTTCGGCGTGCGGCTGGCCATCGGCTCGAAGCCGCGAGATCTGCTGCTGGAGGTGCTGTCGCAGGGAGCGGTCATCGTGGCGATCGGGATCGTCTCGGGCGCCGTGGGCGGTTACGCGTTCGCCGCCGTCGCCGCCAGCTACTTCGAGGGCATGCGGCTGCCA
>JBOGIX010000784.1:0-9228 GCA_050744685.1 Vicinamibacterales bacterium
GTCTACGACGTGCTGAAGGCGCTCGAAGATGCCGGGCGCATTCGCCGCGGCTACTTCGTCGAAGGCGTCGGCGCGACGCAGTTCGCCCTGCCCGCTGCGCTCGATCTGCTGCGCTCGTTGCGGGACACACCGGATGAAACCGAGGTCGTGCTCCTCTCGGCGACTGATCCGGCGAACCCGTTCGGCACGCTCCTCCCCTGGCCGAACGATCCCGATCGCGCCGACGCCGCGCGCCGGACCACACGGGCGGTCGGTTCCCTGGTGATCATCGTCAACGGGACCCTCGGCGCGTACATCAGCCGCGGTGCACGCCAGCTCCAGGTGTTCCTCCCCGAAGACGAGCCCGCCCGATCCACGATCGCCCGCGCCGTGTCGGAGCGGCTGGGCACGCTCGCCCGCGATGCCGGCCTGCTCATCACAGAAGTGAACGGCGCTCCGACATCCGAGCACGCGCTCGCGCCGTTCCTGATCGAGGCCGGCTTCAACCCCTCGGCCATGGGCTTCCAGATGCGCCGGCCACCTTCATCCGCGGTGACGGCCCCGTCACGCCTCGCGACGGCGGCGGAGTCGGCCGAGTCAGAAGACGGGGTCGACGGGAGCGTGCACGAGGAGCCGGTCGCGCGCGGCAGACGCGGTCGTGCCTGAAGGAGACACGATCTTTCGCGCGGCGCGCACGCTGCACCGTGCGCTCGCCGGCAAGAAGGTCGTCGCGTTCGAGTCGGTGTTCCCGGCGCTCACCCGTGTCCACGTGGACACACCGCTGACCGGGCAGGCGGTCGACTCCGTGTCTGCATCAGGCAAGCACCTCCTGATGCGGTTTTCCGGCGGGCTCGTGCTGCGCACGCACATGCGCATGAACGGCAGCTGGCACATCTACAGGCCCGGGGAACGATGGCAGCGTTCCCGCCGCGACATGCGGATTGTCGTCAGCACCGCGGACTTCGTCGCCGTCGGGTTCAACATCCCCGTCGCCGAGTTCATCACCGCGCGCAACCTGCCGCGGCACGAGGAGCTGCGGCGCCTCGGACCGGACCTGCTGTCCGATCGGTTCGACACGATCGAGGCGCTCGCGCGGATGCGGGCGCGCGGACACGAGCTCGTGGCCGACGTGCTGCTCAATCAGCGCGTGATGGCGGGCATTGGCAACGTCTACAAGTCAGAGGTGCTCTTCGCCTGTCGCGTGAGCCCGTTCGCGCCGATCGGCGCGCTCGACGACCAGGTCCTGCAATGCCTGATCGACACCGCACGCCGATATCTCGCGGCCAACGTCAAGCCCGGTCGCGCGCCCATGACCACCTACGCCGGCCTGCGACGCACCAGCGGTCGCGACAACCCGCGCGAGCGTCTCTGGGTCTACGGCCGCGTGGGACTGCCCTGCCGCCGGTGCGGCACGCCGATCAGCCTGAAAAAGCACGGTCCTGCTGCGCGCCTGACGTACTGGTGTTCGAGGTGTCAGAAGGGGTGAAATCGATCAACACCCAACTTCCAACTCCCAACTCCGTCGACAGCACGGGCGATCGAATCCGTGTCCGCCTCGGGCAAGCATCGTGTGGTTCTCGGGCGGCCAGCGCAAAAGTGACGCGACACTTCTGAGCGCAGAAAAAAACCACGCCGGTGCAGATTTCCGTTCTCCGGCAGACTTTTCGCGTTACTATCTGCGCGACTGAAGCAAGGCGCGATCGTGGCGAACGCTGACTTCGTTGGGTAGTTGGTTCCCCTGAAGTTCGTCCGGCGGTCTTCAAGCCTTCCGTCTCAAAAACAATTCAACCGGTCGTGCAACACCAGTCTCGCGACCGGTGTATCGGCCAAATGACGCCCGTGTGCGGATCTGACACGCGGGGGGGTTCTTCCATGCAGTTGGCTGCCCGGTACCCGAGTGCCCGTGGATGGCTGTTAGTAGTGTGCGCCTGGGTCGTTGCGACAACGCCCGCAAGCGGCGCACAGGAATCGCTCCTGAAGTCGGCGGTCTACGTGAACGGATTGAGCCGGCCGGTGGCATTCGTGCAGCACCCCGCCGATCCTGACGTCCAGTTCGTCGTCGAGCAGGGCGGCCTGATCAGGATCGTTCACAAGGGCCAGCTGCTCGCCCTTCCGTTCCTCGACATCTCCGGCGCCGTCACGGCAAACGGTGAGCGCGGGCTCATGGGCCTGGCCTTTCCGCCGGACTACGCAACCAGCCGCCGGTTCTTCGTTTCCTTCACTCGCCCCGACGGGCACATCGTCGTTGCACGTTTCAGAGGAGCGGCGAAGGACCCGCTCGTCGCGGACGCCTCCTCGCGCTTCGATCTGCGGTGGTCGACCGGGCTGCGATACATCGAGCGGACCTCCAGCGGCCGATCGGCCGGGCACCTCGCGTTCGGCCCGGATGGGTACCTCTACGTCGGCACGAGTGACGGCGTGCCCAGCACGGCCCAGAGCGTCACCAGCCTGCTCGGGAAGATGCTGCGCATCGACGTCGGCGTGCCGGACGGGAACTCGAACGGGTTCGCGATTCCGGCCGGCAATCCCTTCCTCGGAGCGGCGGCAGCGGCACGGCCGGAGATTTGGGCCGTCGGACTGAGCAACCCGGGCCGCTGGAGCTTCGACACGGCCAGAGGGGGCACGGGCGCGCTCGTCATCGCCGACGCCGGGCAGGTCCGCGCCGATGAGATCAACTACCAGCCGTCCAACCGCGGCGGCGGCAACTACGGCTGGAACGTGCGCGAGGGTGCGAGCCCGCTCGCGCTCGCCGGCGCGCTCCCTGCCTACGCGCCCCTGATCGATCCGCTCTTCGAACTGGATCGTGGTCTGTCGTCATCGATTGTCGGCGGCGTCGTGTATCGGGGCGGCCTGCTCGGCGCCGGGTACGCCGGCCGATATTTCTTCGCGGACGCTCCGGGCGGGCGCATCTATTCCGTGGCGCTCGCGGTCGACGGACGCGGCGAAGCCAAGGCCTCGGACTTCAGGGAACACACGGCCGAACTGGGACAGATCGGCGAGGTCAGCGCCTTCGGCGTGGACGCCGCGGGCGAGATGTACCTCGTCAGCTCGACGTCGGGCACCATCACCAGGGTCATCAACGCGGACCTGCCGCCCGCGGCCACGCTGGTCTCGCCGGCCGGCACCATCACCACCTCGAGGCCGACCTACGTCTGGAATGCCGTGAGCACGTCCGATTTCTACTACCTCTGGGTCACCGACCGCGACGGCATCCGCGTGCGGCAGTGGTTCCCTGCCGACGAGGTGGGGTGCTCCAGCGGAACCGGCACCTGTTCTGTGACGCCCGCCGAGCGCGTGACGCCGGGCACCGTGACCTGGTGGATCCAGACCTACAACGACGAGGGCGAGGGACCGTGGAGCGCTCCGCTCTCGTTCGTGGCGAGCCCGCCGCGGCAGGTCACGACCATCGCCCCGGCCGGCAGCATTTCGACCCGCCTGCCCACTTACAGCTGGAACGCCTCCCCGCTCGCCACGCACTACTACCTCTGGGTGACCGACGCAGTAGGCACGTCGGCCGTGCGTGTCTGGTACACGGCCGCCGAGGCCGGCTGTGCAGCCGGGACCGGCACCTGCACCATTACGCCAGCCATTCCCGTGCGGCCGGGCCCCGCAACCTGGTGGATCCAGCCGTGGAACGACGCCGGCTATGGCGCCTGGAGCGCGGCGCGCGCCTTCCGCATCGACCCGCCCGGGGCGGCCACGCTGGTCTCGCCAAACGGCAGCGTCGGAACGGCCACGCCCACTTACGCCTGGAACGCCGTCGCCGCAGCATCGCATTACTACCTCTGGGTCAACGACGCGACCGGGACTCCCCGTATCCAGATCTGGTACACCGCGGCGGAGGCCGGCTGCCCGGCCGGCACGGGGACCTGTTCGATCGCGCCCGCCGTGACCCTCCCGGCCGGTGCGGCCACCTGGTGGATTCAAACATGGAGCAACGCCGGCTTCGGCCCCTGGAGCACCGCCACCGCGTTCTCGGTGAACCTCGGCGTCGTCATCACGAGCTTGCCTGCGGCGACCTTCACCGTTGGCGTCGCCGGGACATTCGCGGTCACGACGAATGCGACCCCGCCCGTCACGACCATTACACGCGGCGGTGACCTGCTGCCGGCCGGCCTGTCGTACGTCGACAACGGGGACGGCACGGGCACGCTGAGCGGCACGCCCGATCCGGGGACCGGCGGTACCTACGCCCTGACGTTCACCGCCGCGAACGGGGTAAATACTCCGGCCGTCCAGAATTTCACGCTGACCGTCCAGGAAGAGCCGTCGTTTACCAGCGCCAGCTCGACGATATTCTCCATCGGCGGTCCAGGGACCTTCACCATCACGACCCTCGCCTATCCCGTCCCCACGCTCATGGTGGGCGGCACCACGCTCCCGACCGGGGTGACGTTCGTCGACAACGGCAACGGCACGGGCACGCTCGCCGGGACGCCTGGCGCTGCGACGGGCGGCACCTACGCCCTGACCTTCACCGCAAACAACGGGGTCGGCGGCAACGTCGTCCAGAACTTCACGCTCACCGTCAATCAGAGCCCGGCCTTCACCAGCGCCAACGCGACGACCTTCACGGTCAACAACCCCGGGACGTTCACCATCACCACCACCGGCGTCCCGCCGGTCACGGCCATCGTCCGCGGCGGCGCGGCCCTGCCCGCCGGTGTGACCTACGTGGACAACGGCGACGGTACGGCCACGCTCAGCGGCACGCCGGGCGCCGGCACCGGCGGCGTCTACGCCATGACGTTCACCATCAACAACGGCGTCGGCGGCAACGTCGTCCAGAACTTCACGCTCACCGTTGCGGAGCCGGCATTGATCACGAGCGCGGCGAGCACGACCTTCACGGCCGGCACGCCTGGGACGTTCACCGTGACGACCAGCGGTGAACCCGAACCGGCCATCACGGTCACCGGCACGCTGCCGGGCGGAGTGACGCTCGTCGACAACGGCGACGGCACCGCGACGCTGAGCGGCACGCCGGCACCGGCCAGCGGCGGCACCTACGCCCTGGTCCTCGAGGCCACCAACGGCGTCGGACCGGTCGCCTCGCAGAACTTCACGCTCACCGTCAACGAGGCGCCGGTTTTCACCAGCGCGACCTCCACGACCTTCACGGTGGGCACGCCGGGGACGTTCACCGTCACGACGCTCGCGTTTCCAGCGATCACGACGATCGCGCGCGGGGGCGCGGCGCTGCCGGCCGGTATCAGCTACGTGGACAACGGCGACGGCACCGCCACGCTGAGCGGCACAGCCGCCCCAGGCACGGGAGGCAGCCATGCCATTACGTTCACGATCAACAACGGCGTCGGCGGCAACGTCGTCCAGAGCTTCACGCTGAACGTCGAGGAACCGCCGGCAATCACCAGCGCCGCCAGCGATACGTTCATCGTCGGCACCGCCGACAGCTTCACCGTGACCGCCACCGGGTTCCCGGCGCCGACGGTCACGCATAGCAGCGGGGCACTGCCGGGCGGCGTCACTTTCACGTCGGCGACGCGTCTGCTCGCGGGCACCGCGACGCAGACCGGCGCGTTCCCGATCCAGTTCACCGCCGCCAACGGCGTTGGCTCGAACGCCGTCCAGGCCTTCACGCTCAACGTGGTATGCCCGGCGATCACGGTGACGCCGACGGCGATGCCGGACGGCCTGTTCCAGACGGCGTATGCGCCGGTCGATTTCAACCAGACCGGGAGCACGGGCTCGACGTTCACGTGGGGCGCCACCGGCCTGCCCGACGGGATGAGCATCGACGCCAACACGGGCGTCGTCTCCGGCACGCCAGACGACACGGTGCTGAATGCCGCGGTCACCATCACCGTCTCCGACAACTTCAACTGTCAGGGCGTCCGGAATACGACGCTGACGATCCGGCCGGTCGCCGACAACGAAACGTACAACGGCGGGGTCGGGCACACGCAGTTCGTGGTGGCGAGCTCGGGCGTCGCGACGCCGCACGTGCTGTTGAACGACAATGTCAAGAATGGCGACAGCGGCCCTGGCGTACTGAGCGTCACGTTCCCTGTCGCGTCAGCCAACGGCGCCGTCCTCGAAGGCGCCACCGACGGCACGTTCGTCTACACGCCGAACCTCAACTTCGCCGGGCCCTCGGACAGCTTCGTCTACACGCTCATCGACGGCAACGGCGTAACCAATACCGGCATCGTCACGATCAACCTGACCGGCATCATGTGGTACGTCAACGGCAGCGGCGGAAACGGCGACGGCCGGTCGCACAATCCGTTCAATACGCTGGCGAGCGCTGCGACGGCATCGGGCGCCAATTCGGTCGTCTACGTGCACACGGGCGCCGGGACCACGCCGGGCGACCTGGTGATGGATGCGGGCCAGACGCTGTTCGGCCAGGGTGCCCCGTTCGTGCTGAACGGGCTGACGATTGGCGCCGGAACACCGCCCACGCTCAGCGGAACCGTCACGCTGGCAAACAACGCCCTGGTGAGAGCCGTGGCGTTCGCCCCCTCGGGCGCCGCTCTCGTTGGCGCCGGCCTGACGCAACCGGTGACGATCGATCAGGTAGGGGTCACCGGCGGCACGACCGGGCTCAGCCTCACGAACGTCAGCGGCGCGGTCACGGTGACCAACTCCGCGTTCTCCAACACGACCGGTGCGGAGGTGCTGATCAGCCAGGGCACGGGGAACGTGGGTATCGGCGCCACGATCATCAGCAGTGCCGGGCGCTCGATCGACATCCAGAACCGTACCGGTGGCACGGTCAGCTTCACCGGCGCGATCACGGACACGGGCCAGGGCATCTTCCTGAATGCCAACACCGGGTCGACGATCAACTTCACGGGTGGGCTCTCGTTGACCACCGGCGTCAACCCGGGCTTCACCGCGACCAACGGCGGCACGGTGAGCGTGACTGGCTCGGCCAACACGATCGCGACGACAACCGGCACGGCCCTGAACGTCGCCAACACCAACATCGGCGCGAGCGGACTGACGTTCCGCAGCATTTCGTCGAACGGCGCCGCCAACGGCATCGCCCTGAACAACACGGGCGCTGGTGCCCTGACGGTCACCGGCAATTCCTCAGGGCTCTGCGGCGGACAGGTCACGGCGAGCGGCGCAACCGTGACCGCGCCGGTCAGCGCAGACTGTTCCGGCGGCGCCCTCCTGTCATCCGTCGGTGCGGGTGTGTCGCTGACGAACACGGGACCGGTCTCGCTCACGCGCACGCGCATCGCCAACAGCGGCGGGGACGGCATCAGCGGTTCCGGCGTCGCCGGCCTCACGCTCGCCTCGAGCCTGGTCGAGAACAATGGCAACGCCGTCGGCGAGCGCGGGATCGACGTCGTCAACCTCACCGGGTCCGGCGGCATCACCAGCTCGACGATCCGCGGCTCGTCCGAGCACAACCTCGTCATCAACAACACCCTCGGCACGCTCGGGCCGTTCACCATCACCGGCAGTCAGTTCGCCTCGACGAGCATCGTGACCGGCGACGACGGCATTCTGCTGTTGATCGACGGCAGCGCGAGCATCACCGCGAGCGTGACGCAGAGCGCGTTCACCGACAACAAAGGTGATCACTTCCAGGCGGCGACCACCGCCAGCGCGACCGGCGCCCTCAACGCGACGTTCACCAACAACACGCTGCTGACGACGGCGGGGAACGATCCGAACGTCATCGGCGGCGGAATCACGATCAGCCCGAGCGGTTCGGCGGACGTCACCTTCACCATCAGCGGCAACAACATCCAGCAGGCGTTCGACGATGCCATCAACCTGAATCTTGGAACAGCGTCGACGAGTGCGGCATCGCTGGTGGGGACGATCTCGAACAACACGATCGGCACCGCAGCGGAACCTGATTCGGGCTCCGAGAGCAGCAACACGATAACCGTCGTCAGCAACGGTGCAGGAACGACGACCGTCGCCGTTACCAACAACGTGGTCCGGCAGTACGGCAACGGGTACGGGATCCTTATCAACGCGAAGGAGGGCAGCTCGACACTGCACGCCACGGTCACGGGCAACACCGTGTCGAACCCCGGCACCTTCGCCATCAACGGCATCCGCGTCGACGCCGGGGCCACCAGTGGACCGCCCGCCGACACCGGCGTCACGTGCGCGGTTATCACGGGAAACAGCGTCGTCGGATCGGGCCTGGCCACGGACGACATCCGACTGCGCCAGCGCTTCAATACGACGATCCGGCTGCCGGGCTATGCCGGCGGCAGCAGCGACACGACTGCCGTCAACGCCTTCGTCTCTGGCAACAACACGGGTGGGCCGACCGTGAGCTCGGTGCACAACGTCGGCGGCGGCGGTTTCGGCTTCGTGGGCGGCGCCGCGTGCCAGGTACCGTGACATCGGTTTGACTGCAAGGAGGGAAATCGTGGCAGAGCCGTTCTTGTCCGAGATCAGGATCATGAGCTTCGGGTTCCCGCCCAAGGGATGGGCGTTCTGCAACGGGCAGCTGATGCCCATCAACCAGAACCAGGCGTTGTTCGCGCTGCTGGGCACGACCTTCGGCGGAGACGGACGCGTCAACTTCGCCCTGCCGAACCTGCAGGGACGTGCGCCGATTCACGCCGGCGACGGGCATACGCTCGGCCAAGCCGGCGGCGAGCAGACGCATACGCTGTCGCTCGCCGAAGTTCCGACGCATTCACACGTCTTCAGTGCCTCACAGGCCAACGCGAACGCGCCTGCGCCCGCCAACAGCCTGTTCGGCACGTCGAACAACATGTACGCGGGGCCGACCAATCTCACGGCGATTCACCCGCAGACGATTACCAGCACCGGCGGCAGCCAGGCGCATGCGAACATGCAACCGTTCCTCACGCTGAACTTCTGCATCGCACTGCAGGGCATCTTCCCTTCGCCGAACTAGAGAGCAGGAGAGGCGCGATGGCACAACCGTACGTTGGAGAGATCAGGATGTTTGCCGGCAATTTCGCCCCAGCCGGCTGGATGTTCTGCGAGGGACAGCTGCTGCCGATCAGCGAGAACGAAACGCTGTTTCAGCTGATCGGCACGACCTACGGCGGCGACGGCGAGTCGACGTTCGGCCTGCCGGACCTGCGGGGACGCATCCCGATCCACGAGGGCAGCGGCTTCGCCCTCGCCCAGACCGGCGGGACCGAGGAAGTCACCCTGACCGTGAATCAACTGCCGCCCCACTCGCACCCGATGCAGGCTTCGACGAACCCAGGCACGGCGTCCAACGCGCAGAACAACATGATCTGCAGCTCGCCGTCGTTGACGCTGTACATC
>JBOGIX010000785.1:0-6467 GCA_050744685.1 Vicinamibacterales bacterium
GTCGAAGCCCTTGTTGATATCGAACCCGAGCGCGCCGACGAACACGACGACCGGAACGTCCTGCGGAAGCTCGAACGCCGCCCGACTCGCGGCGCGTTCGGTCGCATCGGGCAGGTCCCACGTCGGATCCGAACCGAGATAAACGGTATGCACACGTTCGGGCGTCAGGCCGACCCGGTCGAGAACGGCGCGCCTCGTGGCATTCGAGTTGGCGATGATCACCCGGGCGTTCGACAGCGCGGTGAACTCGCGCAGGCGCGCCTGAGATTTGAGGCGCCGATTGCGGAGACGCCCCCACCAGGGCGCTCCCGGGTCGCAGACCGGCCACGCCGCGTGCACGGCGTGCACCCAGTTGACGTCCGGCCACGGACAATTCCCGCCGTTGACGACCACTCGCGCTCCGGGCGTGGCGGCCGTCACGTCACGGGCGACGCGCATGCCCGTCCGGGACAGGCGCCGCTCGGCGGCGGCGGGCATGGCCCTTGGCCGGGCGACCTGGTGCGTCACCGCGAGCGGATGCTGCGCAAGACTTCGATCGATCTCATGGCCGACGAGGTGCACGGGCGTGCCTCGGCCGAGCAGGTACGCCGCAAGCGCGGCGTTGGCGCGATCCATCCCTCCGCGCTGATGGAACCCGCCCGCGACGATGACCCACGGGACGTTGTTACTCAAGCGCGGCGACTCCTGGCGCCACGATGGCCGGGTGCGTCCGCAAGCTGGGGGCCGGTGACGGCGCGAAGGCGACCTCCGGCACGACAATCCAGCCAGCGAGCAGCAACAGCAGCGTGGTCATGGGCACCGATGTGAACAGGCCGAGCCCGATGAGCCCCGTTGCGAAGCCGCAGGCGCAGGCCACATACGCGAGCCGCCGGCCAAAGTAGAACATGTCGGTACGCCGTACGTACCCCCGCGTGAACACCCAGCCGATGAACGCCGTCCACATGAAGAGGCCGGGAATCCCGAGCTCCAGCAGGATCCGCGCGTACTCGTTCTCCATGACCACGACGTTCCGGATCCGATCCTGAAGAAAGTACGGCACGCTGGTCCCGCCGCCGCCCAGGCCGTTGCCGAGCGGAAAACGTCCCAGCAGCTCGAAGAAGCTGAGGTTCACGCTGCCCGTCAGCCGCTCGGCGAGAAACTCCGGATCCTGCAGCGTGCGGAACCGCTGCAGCCGCTCGTCGCCGCCGACGAGATACCCCACCGCGATCAGCAATATCAGCCAGCGGAAACGATACGCGCCAGGCAGCCTCCCGGTGAATACCGTGGTCAGCACGAGCGCGAACAGCATCAAGGCGTTCAGGCGTGTTGCCGACATGAAGACCGCGAGCATCGAGACGAGCAGCGCCGCGCCCATCAGCCGCGGTTGCCACTTGCCGTGGTGGCCCTGCACCCACGCGCCGGCAATGACGGCGATGGACATGACCATCGTTCCCGCGTACGCGTGTGCGCTGCTGAAGAAGGACGGGATGCGATACGCGGTGTAGTTCGCGAGATCCTTGCTGCGATAGATGGTGTCGGTGACGGCGTTGTGCGGAAAGAAGGGCTCGATGCCGACCACGAACTGCACGCCCGCGAGCACGCCGGCTGCCAGGTTCAGCACCGACAACCACAGCGCAAGCTTGTAGACGTCGTCTCCCGTCAGCCTCGCGCCGAGGATCAGGAACGGCAGCAGGAAGATGCTGCCGCGCAGGCCGACGAGCTGAATCAGCGGATCCTGCCACGGCACGAAGAACAGCAGGACCGGCCAGGCCATGAGCACGATCATCCAGGTCCTGAGCTCTTCGGCGCGGAAGAATTGCCAGCGCGGCTGCGGCAGCCTGAGCTGCGCGGCGTACAGGCCAAGCACACCGGCGTCGAAGATCAAGTGGGAGTAACCGTCCGGAAGATTCGCGCGGACGATGCCGTACACGTAGCCGATCCCGAGCAGCGCGCACAGGCCCGCGACGAGGGAACGACGGCCGGTCTGCAGGCACAGCACGAACGCCACGCCGCAGAGGGCGATTGAGATCATCCCAGGTACACCTCGCGGAACTCGGACGCCATGCGCTCGGGAGAGAACCGCTCGCGGGCCGTCCGGCGTGCCGCGCACCCGAGCGAGGCCCGCAGCGCGGGATCACCGGCCAGCTCCAGGATTCGCTCGGCAAGCGCCGACGTGTCGCCGCTCGAAAACCCCATCGCATCGACGCGGTCTTCGAACACCTCCCCGGATCCGCCCGTGCCGACCGCGACAACGGCCCGTGCCGACGCCATGCCCTCGGCGATCACCATCCCGAAAGGCTCCCGCTGCGTGCTCGCGTGCACGACGATGTCGAGCGCCCGGATGGCCGCTGGCACATCGGCAATGTGGCCGGTGAAGCCGACGACGCCTTCGAGCCGACGCTCCGCGACGCGCCGCTTCAGCTCCTCCATCGACCACTGGCTGCCGGACGTTTCGTAGACGGGCCCGCCGATGATGTAGGCGCGCAACACCGGACAATCGTGCAGCTTCGCAATCGCGTCGATGAAGACGTCGTGTCCTTTCCACCTGCCGAACGTGGCAACGAGTCCCACGCGCACCAGCCCCTCGTCTGGCGGCAAACCCGCCAGCGCCGCGAGATCGAGCGGCGCACCCGCAGGGCTGAAGATCGACGTGTCCACCGCGTTGTAGATCCGGCGCAGCGCGACACGGCGGCCGAATGTCCGGCGCGCGTCCTCGAGCACGCTGTCGGAGTTGGTCACGAGGCGGTCCGCGCGGCGTGCGGCGAGACGAAGCAGCCGCGCCGAGAGCGGCCGGCTCCGCACGTACTCGTGCAGGTGCCAGACGAGCCGGCTGCCGCGAGGTTTCGCGAGCGCGGCGGCCACGTGCGCCTTCAAGCCGTTGGTGTGCACCACGGTTGCCTCGAGCCGTTGCAGGGTGTCGCCGAGCGCCCGAACGTACGACGGCAACGCCAGCCCGGCGCGCAGGGCGTGGCCGACGAGCGCGATCTGATTCCCGGATCGCCGCCTCGCGCCCGTCGCACCGCTTTCACCGAGCGCCGACAGCGCCGCCGGATACGGCAGCTGCACGACGGTGATCCCCAGCTCGCGGCATCGTTCCAGCAGCGGTCCCGCTGCCGGCGCGACCACCGCAATCCTCCACGCCGGCTCCAGCCTCCGCAGCGCCGCGAGCAGCGTGAGCAGGCTCGTCTCGGCGCCGCCGAGCGCCGCCGACGTGGTCAGCGCGACGATCGTTTCGGCGCGGGCCGTCATGCGACGTGCGGCGCCAGCACGCGCTCCAGATCGACGAGACGGCCGCGAGGCTCGGTCAGCTTCGAGGCGCGAGCCTCGGCGGCGCGCCCCATGGTGGCACGCAGGACTGGATCGTCCGCCAGCTGCCGCAATGCATCGGCGATCGCCGCCGCGTCCCCCGGCGGTGTGACAATCGCGCACGAGTCGTCGAGCAGTTCGGCCGCGCCACCCGGCGCCGACACCAGGCAGGGCAGACCGGCGCGCATGGCTTCGGCAATGGCGATGCCGAAGGGCTCCCCGCGGAGGTTCGGCTGGCAATACACGTCTGCGAGGCGCATCAGCTCGGCCACGTCCGTGCGATCGCCGAGCAGCGACACCGCGCCGCCAAGCCCGTGCGCCGACGCCGCGAGCGCATCGTAGTAGCGCTCCTCGGCGGGCCGCTGGACGCCGCCCGCAATCCAGAACCGCAGCCTCGCCGACCGGTGCAGCCGCGCGGCCTCGAGCAGCACCGCATGACCCTTCCATCGCTCGAGCCTCGCCGCCATCAGCACGACGACATCGTCGGTGGCGGCGCCGAGCGCCGCGCGCCTGGCCGCGCGTGTGACGGCATCGATCGGCGCGGGCGCCGTGACCGGGCAGTGAATGACGGTGCCCGGAACGCCCACGAACGCCGGGCGCGCTTCCGTGAACACGCTGTTGAACACGACGAAATCCGGTTGCACCCGGCGCGCCCATCGGTCCGGCCACGCCGGGCGGGCGATGGGCTGGTGCTGCCAGAAACCGACGCGAGCATGCCCGGCGCGCGCCGTTGCCGCAAACATCGCATGCGGCCAGGCGCCGTGAAAGATCGCCGCGGCGGGCGCGACTTCCTCGAGCACCGAGGCAAAGGCACGGCGCGCGCGCCAGATCATCAGCGGCCGCGAGGCTCGCGGCGAGGGCAGCCGGTGCACCGTCGCGCCCGCGGCAACCAGCTCCTGTTCGAGCCGCCCGGCGAATGCGACCACGAAGTGCTGCGCCAGGCGCGGATGCGGCGTCGCCGCCATGGTGACGAGCATCCGCTCGATTCCACCGTAGCCGTTTCCGGCCGCCACGTGCAGGAGCGGGAGCATCAGAGTCCGCACACAGGTTTGGTCGCCTCCGCGACACGGTAACCCGCCGCAAGATGGCCCCCTGGCGCCGGGTGGGCCGCCCCCACGGTAATCGCCGCAAGCTGGCCCCCTGGCGCCGGATGGGCCGCCCCCACGGTAACCGCCGCAAGATGGCCCCCTGGCGGCGGATGGGCCGCCCGCGAGGACATCAGAAATAGCGCTGGGGCACGTCGATCGTGTCGCCCGCCTGCACAAAGTCGCTGAGCTTCATGTCCTTGACCGGCTGGACCTTGCCGTCGACGAGGCGAAGGACCTTGGCCCGGTTGAGGGCGCCCTTGTCGGTGACGCCGCCGGCACGTGCGATGACGTCGTACACGGTCAAGTTCCCCTCGAGCACGATCGGACCGGTTGTCTTCACGTGACCGATCACCGTGACGGTCTCGGCCTTCGGCACGTTGATCGTGTCGCCATCCCGCAGGCCGAATCCGTCGGGCAGCTGGCCGGTCTGCAGGTCCTTGATCGCGATCCGCAGCGAGCTCGCACCGCCCGGTCCCTGGTGCGGCAGCGGCGGATCGGACCCGGCCGCGCGCGAGATCACGACGTACGAGGCAGCCGCCGATGTCGGCGATCCCGCCGCGGCGAGCATCCCGAGGACCGACATGTTACCGGTGAGCGGATACTGGCCGGGCGCGTGCACGTTGCCCATGACGATGACGTTCTGGCTGCGGAACTTTGCCACCTCTACGCTTACCTGCGGATTGACGTAGAAGGCCTTCAGCAGCTTGGTGACGAGCCCGGCCACGGCCCGCGCCGTGAGCCCGCCGGCCTTGACCCGCCCGACGTGCGGAAAATCGAAGCAGCCGTCGGCGTCGACCGTCACGGTCTTCGTCAGGTCAGCCTCGCCGAACACGACGACGTCGAGCACGTCGTGAGGACCGACGGTGTAGTCGGCGGGAACGGCCTGCGGTGTGCCGTGTGCGCCACCAACCGAGAGCGCCACGAGGAGTGCAGCAACAAGCAACATGTCAGAACCCGTAATTCAGAGAGGTGTAAACCCTGCCGCGGGAGTACTCGCGATCGCCGCGCGGCGATGAACGCGTTGCGCGATCGACGTTCAAGGCGAGCCGCGCGCCGTCGCCGAGGCGATAGCCCACGCTGCCGCCCACGATGCGGACGTGGTCGGAGGCCGCAGGCTCGAGCGTGTCGAGACGCGCCTCGTAGGCGATGCGCTCGATGCTCCCGAACGCCTGCGCGTCGAAATTGCCAGCCAGCTGCTCGGTGACCGTGAGGCGTCCGCCGGTCGAGATGTAGTACGGCGTGAGGTCGTCGAACGAGTAGCGCAGGTCGCGATCGAGCGTGAGGTTGAGCCGCGTGGAATCGCCTGCGGAGTAACCGACGGCGATCACGGCTGTCAGGCCCGTGAATTCCGGCAGTTGGATGCCGAGCGGCCGAAACGCACGGACGCCCAGCGAGGCGCGTCCCGACACGAGCGCCAGGGGACTGGTCGTCGCGGTTACAGCAAGGCGATAGGAGTCGGCGTCGCGCTGCGGCGAACGATCGAACCGATCCTGGACGCGCTCGCCGTGCACCGACAGCGTCGTGAGCGGCGTGAGCTCCACGTCGGCGCCGACGATCACCGCGTCGCCGGTGCCGTTGAAGGCATCAGCGAGGCTGACGCCGCGGAACATTTCGTCGCCGGCGTACTCGACGCTCGTCTGGCGGTATGCCCCACTGATGAAGGTGCGGCTGAAGAGGCGCGCGCGCACGCCGGCCTCGACGTGCGCCTGCTGGCGTTCGGCGCGCTCGTCGATTTCAGACGTGGGCCGATCGAAGGCACGGCTGATCCCCGTCGCGAGGTAGGGCTGCAGCCGGCCGAGCAGGATGTCGGCGCGGCCTTCGACGCCGCGGTTCGATCCACGCTCGCTCTCGAACGTCTGGAAGTAGACGTATTCGAACAGGGTGCTGTAGGTGGCCTGCAGCCGCGGCACGCGCACGCCGACGTCGACCTTCGCGCCCACCGTGGCCGTGAAGTCCCCTTCGGGTTGCTGTGCTTCGTTGAAGACGTTGGAATCGTAGCCGACGTCGCGAAGCACGACCTGCGGCCGGACCGAGAACGGGCCGAGCTGCATGCGTGCGGGCGTGGCGGGCTCGGGCGGCGGAGCGACCTGGGCG
>JBOGIX010000786.1:0-3858 GCA_050744685.1 Vicinamibacterales bacterium
GCTTCGAGCAGATCTTCAAGAACGCCCTCACCGGGATGCCCATCGGCGGCGCCAAGGGCGGCAGCGACTTCGACCCCAAGGGCCGCAGCGACGGCGAGGTCATGCGCTACTGCCAGTCCTTCATGACCGAGCTGTATCGCCACATCGGCGAGTACACCGACGTGCCCGCCGGCGACATCGGCGTAGGCGGCCGCGAGATTGGCTACATGTTCGGCCAGTACAAGCGGATCACCAACCGCTATGAGTCGGGCGTGCTCACCGGCAAGGGGCTCGATTACGGCGGTGCCCTCGTGCGCCGGGAGGCGACCGGCTACGGGCTGGTCTTCTTCACCGAGCAGATGCTGAAGGTCCGCGGCGAATCGTTCGACGGCAAGCGCTGCATCGTCTCCGGGTCGGGCAACGTGGCGATCTACACGATCGAGAAGATCCACAGCCTGGGCGGCACCGTCGTCGCGTGCTCCGACTCGAGCGGCTATGTCTACGACGAGGAGGGGATCGACGTCGGCCTGTTGAAACAGGTAAAGGAAGTGGAGCGCGCGCGCATCGCGCGCTACGCGGAGAACGGGTCGCGGGCGCGGTTCGTGCCGGGTGGCAACATCTGGTCCATCCCGTGCCATGTGGCGTTGCCGTGCGCGACGCAGAACGAGCTGAACGGACAGGATGCCGAGCTGCTGATCAGGAACGGCTGCATCGCCGTGGCCGAAGGGGCGAACATGCCGGCCACGCCGGAAGCCATCAAGGCGTTCCAGGACGCGGCCGTGGCGTTTGGCCCGGGCAAGGCGGCGAACGCCGGCGGTGTGGCGACCTCCGCGCTGGAGATGCAGCAGAATGCGAGCCGCGACGCCTGGAGCTTCGAGCACACCGAGCAGCGCCTGCAGGAGATCATGGCGCACATCCATCAGAGCTGCTTCGAGACCGCGGAGGAATTCGGCGTCGCCGGCAACTACGTCAAGGGCGCGAACATCTTCGGCTTCCTGAAGGTCGGACGCGCGATGCTCGCGCTTGGCCTCGTCTGAGTCGCGCGCGCCGGCGATTGCTTCTCGTGTTCGATCTGCCGCGCGAATGTCGATGCGGCGGCGCTCGGCCCAGCCGACGAGGACCAGCGCTGGTCACCGTGGCACTGCGGCCGCCGCGATCGTCACGACCGGAGCCACAGCCATGCGGCGGCGAGCGCGAGCGTCGCGATCGTGACCGGTGCGCCCGTGCGGACGTGCGCGCGCCAGTCGATGCCCACGCCCGCCTTGCCCGCTTCTTCGACCACAATGATGTTGGCGATGCTGCCGACGATGAGCAGGTTGCCCGCGAAAGTGCTGGCGAGGGCCAGTACCGCGCCGGCCTGCGGTCCGCCCGATGCGGGCAGGAGCAGCATGACTGCCGGCACGTTGGACACGAGGTTCGAGAGCACCGGCGTGACCAGGAACAACCAGCCGTCGCTTTTCAGGTCGATGCCGGCCGCGGCGAGCGCGGCGTATAACTGCTGCAGCAAGCCCGCGCGCGATACGGCGTCGTTTACCACGAACAGGCCGATGAAGAGCAGCAGCAGGTGCCAGTCGACCAGTCCGATCATCTCGCGGGATGCCATCCGGCGGCTCAGGAGCAGGATCCCGGCGGCCGCCAGCGCGACCACCTCCCGCGGCCACGGCGTGAACAGGAAAGACACGATGGTGGCCCCGAGCACCAGCCATGCCTTCGTCGTCTGCCACCGATCGAATCGTGTGCTTTCACGGCGGTCGAGCCGTGGCTCGCGAGCGTCGCTCCAGCGGCCGCGCCATTGCTGGCGGATGACGAGCCACGTGACGATCAGTCCGAATGCCGCGGGCGGTCCTCCCTCGAGCAGGTAGCCGGCGAACGACAACTGCAGCGACTGGCCGATGAACATGTTCTGCGGGTTGCCGATGAGCGTCGCCGCGGAACCGACGTTCGCGGCGCACGCCAGGCCGAGCAGGAAGGGCGTCGGCGCGACCCGGCGCCGCGCGCACACCTGCACGAGCATCGGCGCCATCGCCAGGCAGACAATGTCATTGGCGAGCACCGCCGAGAGGGCGCCGGCAGCCAGGACGACCCAGAGCAGGAGGCGCTCCGGCGCCGCCGCGCTGGCGCCAATGCGTCTGACCGTCGCCGTGTAGAAGCCGCCCAGCCTGAACTGCGCCGAGATGACCATGAGGCCGAAGAGCAGGGCGATCGTGGGCGTGTCGATCGCGAGCCAGGCTTGTTCCACCGTGGCGCGGCCGCTGGCAAGGATGGCAATCGCGCCGAGCAGCGCGATGCCCGAGCGGTCGAGCGCGAGGCCGGGAATCTCGCCGAGGATCATCCCGACGTAGACGAGCACGAAGACGGCGACAACAAGGAGATCCAAGCGACCGATCTTACATACCGGGGCGTTCCGCTGACCGCGGGCGGCAGTTCAGCGATGAAGGGCTTCGACGTGCCGGTGTCGGAAACGGAGCGCTGTTTTTCGAACTGGAGCTGGGGTGTCGCCCTCACAACAGGGCGTCAGCCACTGACACCCGGGCCGGTCGCGCCCAACGTGCGACCGGCGATTGGCTTTCGTATCGGTCTTGATTTTCGGCCCGCGCGGCAGGGTTGACTGATGAGCTTGCTTCACCTAAGCTGAGCCATATCTTTTTTTCTGACTCAGGGGTGAACATGGTCCGTATCATCGCGGTTCTCGCCGCACTTGCGCTCGTCTCTTGCGGCGGCGGGAACAACAGCACGCCGTCGACTCCATCAACGCCAACCACGCCGACAACTCCCACGCCACAGAATCGAAATCCGACCATCACGAGTGTGACCGTCAATCCGGCGTTCGGCGTGGCGGAACTGCAGGCCTTCTCCTTCGCGGCCGTGGCGAACGACGCGGACGGCGATCCGTTGACATACACCTGGAGCGCGGGCGGCATGACCTCGAGCGGCGCGACCCCGGCGCCCATCGTGTTCACCAGCGCGGGCAGCAGCGGTCAGGCCACCGTCACCGTCACCGACAGCAAAGGGGGCTCGGCCTCGAGCAGCGTCAACTTCACGGTTGGCAGCGTCTCCGGCACCTGGATCGCCAGCATCCAGAACTTTTCGCGGCTGCGGCTCGAGCTCCAGCAGGCCGGCGGCGTGATCTCGGGCCGTTTCGTCCAGATGGATCCGCTGCCCAACACGCCTCAGGGAAGCACCGGCATCACCGATCCGGCCGAGCCCGGCAAGGTCGACAAGGACGGCAGGGTAGAGATCCGCATGAAGATCGGCCGCTTCATCGATTTCTACATGCGCGGGACGATGGACGGAACGGGGCGCACGATCACGGGCGGCCTCTTCGGGTCCGGCTTCACGGGCACGCCGTTCACGATGGTGAAGCAGTAGCGGCACCGGTTCGAGGACGCCGCCATCCAGTGAGGTGACCGGTCCGCGGCACATCGTGGACCAGTCACTTTACGTGTGGACCGATCCGCGCGATCAGGCACGTCGCTGTGTGACGCGAGATGCCGAACGCCCCCGCTGGAGGCACAGTCGCAGGGCCGGCGTGCTAGTATGGAGTGTTCCGTCTGTTGAGGTCGGGACTGACGCGCCCACCCGCCGTCCCCATCGTCCAGAGGCCCAGGACGTGGCCCTTTCAAGGCCAAAACACGGGTTCGAATCCCGTTGGGGACGCCATCGCTAGTGGCACGATCCCACTGAAGAAATTCCCCAGCGTCCCCGGTAGGATCGCGCGGTAGACCCCGGCCTCGGGATCGGGCGTGAAGACAATCCGGCCCTCGACCAGCTTCCGCACCATCTGCCGCGCGATCGGGGCGTGTTTCCGGAGCAGTGCCTGCCACTCCTCCGCCTTCTCCCGGACCCTGGCCTTGAGCTGCGCGACGGTCAGCGGGACCA
>JBOGIX010000787.1:0-3127 GCA_050744685.1 Vicinamibacterales bacterium
GTTCAGGATCCCGGTGAAATCATCGGCGCGGCGCGCCAGCACGCCGTCGAGCCCGAAGCCGCCGGCCGGCGAGAGCGCTTCCTTCGCATACGCCGGGCTGACGGTGGTGATGCGCTCGCTGAAGTTGATGCCCGACTTGAGGTAGCTGATCTGCCCCCAAAACTCCATCGCCTGCACGTGCAGCACGTCCCACGGCAGTCCGATCTGCGGGATGGTCGACGCCGGAAAAATTCCCTGGAATGCGAGATTGTGCACGGTGAACACGGCAGGCACTCCCCCGACGAGGGGGTCGGGAGAGAAGAGCATCTTCTGGTACGCGGGCACCAGGCCAGCCTGCCAGTCGTGAGCGTGAATGACGGACGGGCGCTCGCCGCGGAGCCGCAGGTACTCGAGCGCGGCTCGAGCGAACACCGCAAACCGGAACGCATTGTCCGGATAGTCACCCTGGGATGTTCCGTATAGCCCCTCACGGCCGAACAGTTCCGGCGCATCGACGAACACCGCGGCGATGCCGTCGCCGACCTCGCGCCGTACGAACGCGACCGGCTGCGTGCGGCCGCCGAGGTCGAGCGTCGCCCGGAACTCCGGGTGTGCCGCTTCGCCGGCGGTCAACGGCACGCGGGCGTAACGCGGGATGATCGTGGTGATCCTGTGGCCAAGGCCTGCGAGGGCCGCGGAAAGCGCGCCGACAACTTCGGAGAGTCCGCCCGACGTCGCGAACGGATGCGCCTCCGGAGCCACCATCACGATGTGCAGCGACTCGGACGCCTGCGAGGCGCGCGGCTTTGTTTTCCGACCGGCACGAGGCGCCGCCTTCGAAGCGCGCCTGGCAGATTGTGCCGGAGGAGCATTCGCCGGCGCTCCGCTCCCAGGCTTGTCCGCGCCCGCCGGCCGCGCAGGTGCACGCTTGCGCGGGGCGGGCGTTGCCGCTCGAGGAGCCGGTGCGGGAAGTTCCGGCGTTTTTTCGGCCGGCTTTTCCGCGGGCAGTGTTGTCGGTGCTTCGCTCCCGGCGCCGGGCTTCCTGGCGCGAGCGCGTGGAGGCCGTGCCGGCTTCGTAGGGGACGCGCTCTCCTCGCGGGAAGCGTTCGATTCGTCCTTGGGTTGCGTTCGGGAAGGTTTCTTTCGAGGGACTTCGGGTCTGGATACTTTCTTCGCCATCAATCAGCCAACGCGTGCAAGCGCGCAAAGGCTCGAGTTTACCATCCGGGGCGGGCGCGCTCAACGCTACCGCTGCGCGCTCGAGAGGTTGCGACGGCGTGGCGGGCGCGAACGGCAATGCACGCGACCGATTGACGCGCGAACGCGTTACAATCCCCCGGTGACGGAAGCTCAGCCGGGTCGATCCGAACCGCGGGAGGTGCTGGAGCTCCGGCGCCTCAAGCAGGAACAGCCGGAGCTCGCCTCTGCTGCCGACCTCCAGATTGAGCTGCTCCAGCTGCAGCGGCGCGTGCAGGCGCGTGTCCCGCTGCCGGCGATACGGCTGGACCCGCCCTACCTCGCCGGGCTGCTCGCGGCCGGATCGATCCTGCAGTTCGAGCATCTCAAGATCGACTGGAGCGACGTGCGCTTCCTGGTGCGCGCGGTCGCCGCGGCGATGCGTACGCACGAGGCGCTCGAGCCTGCGGACTTGCGGAAAGTGGATCTCATCACGCGTGATGCGGAGCGTCTGCCAGCGGTGATTCGGGCGTGGTACGAAGGGGAAAGTGCCGCGCAGTCCAGCGACGTCGAGGGGCTCGAGACCGTGCTGCTGCAGGCGATGCGGCCGATTCTCACGCGCGCGGCCGACGCGATCGTCGCGCGCGTCGACTTGTCGGGCTGGATGAAGGGCACGTGCCCTGTCTGTGCCGGCGAGCCAGAGCTCGCGGTCATCACGCCAGCGGCCGATCGGCTGCTCATCTGCAGCCGCTGCCTGGCGCGCTGGCGGTTCGCGCAGATCACCTGCCCCTTCTGCGCCAACGACGATCGGTCCCGCATCACATCATTCGCCAGCCGCGACGGCCGCTACCGCCTGTCTGCGTGCGACGTGTGCGAGCGATACCTGAAGGCCTACGATGCGCGGCACGCCGGCCGTCCGGTGATGCCGGCGGTCGATTCCGTCGCGACTCTGCCGCTCGACGCGGCGGCGATGCAACGAGGGTACAAATAAATCGGGGCTCGGGGCCTTGCCCCGCCGTAGCACTCGCAAGCGCAGGTGCGAAGTGGGTCGGGGCTCGGTACTCGGGGCTCGCGGCCTTGCCCGCCGTGGCACGGGCGAGCCATGTGCGGAGGCGCGCGGATTCCTTGCGCAGGCGTGGCTTCCGGCTTCAGCCGGAAGATCGAACGCTGGATGCTTCCGCCTCACCTGCCTTCCGCCACACTCCGGCGGTCGGCCGAAGCGCTTCGCGCGAAGCGAGCAGCTACTTGATTAGGGGGCGATTCTCGCGGACCGCGTGCCGCGTTTATTGCTGCTGGTCTTTTGTGAAGATGTCGCTGGCCTTGTCGGAAAGCCAGTTGAACAGGTGGCGCGTCTCCCAGAAGCGGCCGGTGTTGGAGGCCGCCCCGAGCACGACCACGGCGACCTGATGGTTGCTCTGCGGCAGGCGGAGCAGGGTCGCCAGACAGTAGCCGGCCTTGGTGATGAAGCCGGTTTTGCCGCCGAGCACGTCGACTTCCCCGCCACGGACCAGGTGATTCGTGTTACGAATCGTGATCGTGCGGCGGCTGGTCTTCACGTCGTAGCTCGCCGTGCGCATGATCGGCGAGATGCGGTCGTCGTGCGAGGCGAAGGTGATGAGCCGCGACAGGTCGTAGGCCGAAGAGATATTGGCGGGGTTGAGACCCGAGGGATCGGCGAACGTCGTGCTCTCGAGGCCGAGCTCGATGGCCTTTTCGTTCATGCGCTCGATGAACGAGGCCGTGCCGCCGTGCGACACGCGCGCCAGGGCCCGCGCCGCGGCGTTGTCCGAGGCGATGAGCGTGAGGTGCAGCAGGTTGTCGACCGTGACTCGCTCGTTCGCGCGGAGGTACGTCGTGGAGGCGGCGTAGACGTCGCTGCGCTCGATCGTGATCTGGCGGGAGAGGTCCGGATTGTCCTCGAGGAACACCAGTACCGTCATCACCTTGGTGATGCTGGCGATGGAGCGCTTGT
>JBOGIX010000788.1:0-3396 GCA_050744685.1 Vicinamibacterales bacterium
CTTGCGGCCGTAGGCAATGTTGTCCCGCGCCGAGCCGTCGAAGAGAAACACGTCCTGCTGCACGATTGCCAGCAGCGCGCGGTACGTGCTCAGGCGGAACTCGCGGATATCGGTGCCGTTGAGCAGAATGCGACCGCGTGTGGGATCGTGGAAGCGCGCCACGAGGTCGGTCACCGTGGTCTTGCCGGCGCCGCTGCGGCCGACGAGCGCCACCACCGAGCCGCCCGGCACGACGACGTCGAAGTCGCGGACGACAGGCTGGCCTTCGCGATACTCGAAGTCGACGTTCGCGAACTCAATCCGCTCGACCAGCAGCGGTGCGCTCCGCGCATCGGGCGGGTCGGGTTTGTCGTTCTCCATACCCAGCACTTCGAACACACGTTCCATGGCGGCGAGCGATCGCTGGAGCTCGGAAAATGAATTCACGATGTTCCATACCGGACCGAGCAGCAGCAGCGTGTACCACTGAAAGGCCATGATGTCGCCGATAGTGGCGCGCCCGAGCACGTTCAGGTAGCCGCCGTACCAGACGATCACCACGTTGACCGCCGCCGTCAGCAGCCCCCACGACGACCACACCAGCAGCTCGCGGCGATGCGCGAAGAGCTCCTTGCGAAGGATCGTGTGGCGCCCGAGCATGTAGTCGCCGAGCTCGCGCAGCTCGCGCGCGAACGCCCGGACGACGCGGATGCCGGAGAACGTCTCGCCCACGCGCCCGTCGATGCCCTCCACGTCCTTGCGCACCGCGCGGTAGATCGGCCGGATGCGCCTGGTGAACGCGAAGCTCATGATCATCACGCCGGGAATGATCGCCAGCGCCGTCAGCGCCAGACGCCAGTTCAGCGCCGTGAGGACGGAGACCGCGATGAGCAGCCGAACGAGGGAAATCGACGGCGACACGACGGCCATCTGCAGCAGCCCGCTCGTCGTTTCGACGTCGCCGGTGAGCCGCGAGAGGATGCCGCCCGTCTTCATCTCCCACAACTTCGGCAGCGGCAGATGCAGGAGCCGATCGAAGAGCGATTGGCGCAACGAGAGCATCACGCGCACATTGAGGAGCTTCTGCCGGTAGTCCTTCAGCACGCGCGCCATGTTGGAGAGGAGGATCACGCCGACGAAGACGGCGCCGGCGACGTTCAGGCGCGAGAGCCGCGCCGCCGGGTCGAGCGCGGTATTCAGGAGCACACGATCGACGATGAACCGCATGAACAGCGGCTCGATCATCTCGAGGCCGGCTGTCAGCAGCGCCAGCAGGAAGAAACCGGCGATGGCGAAGCGATGCGGCCACAGCCATCGCATGTAGTCGCGCAGATATTCGCGCCGCTTTCCGGAATCCTGCGGCCGTACCGCGGAAGGGTCGCCCGCGGTGCCGGCGGCATCTTCGAGTCGACGGTCTCTGTAGTCCTCGACGAAGCGTCGATATCGTTGCCGCGAGGAGTGAAGGCGCGCCATCGATGAGTGGTGAATCGGGAATCGGGGCGGGGCACGCGACGTCCGCGAACGTCGTCACGGCCAGCTTGCTGACCTGAGTGTATCGCGCGTCTCCGCTTCTGGACGATAATCGTGAGTCATGTTCAGCGAGGCTTCGCCTCGCTGGACAGCTCGATGACGCCGCGCTGACGCGCGGCCGGTCTTGACCGGGAAACTGACTCGAAAAGACAAGTGCTGAGCGGTCAGGACCTCTAGGAGAGAAGAGGCGACGAGCATGATGAGACCCTGGCGGCCGCTGGCTCTTGCGGCTGCGTTCACCGTAATCGTGGGAGTCGGCGCCGCGTCGGCGCAGACCGTGATCGTGCGACAGGCGCCCCCCGGGGCCAAGATCGAGCTCGTGCTGAATACGACCCCCGCCGGATCAGCCGCGGCCAACCCCGCCGGCGATGCCACCATCCCCTTGAACGTTGATACAGCCGCGGCCAAGCCGGACATGGACGCGTTCATCTTCGTCGAGCTGTGCGGCGAGCGCCGACGTGTGCTGCTCATCGAGCGCGCCTCGCAGGGCCCGCCCGAGGACGCCGACTGCGAACGGCGCGACATCCCGGGGCTGTTTCTCGTCCGCCGCAACAGCACGATCGTCGTCAATATCGGCGCCAGCCCTCCCACCGTCCTTCTCGTCCAGGGGGATTACGACCTCAACCCCTCGGGCCCGGGACGTTTCTGGAGCGGCACGCCCACTGGTCTGGTGCTGTTCGGCGGCGGCGGCCTGACGAAATTTCGTGACGTGGGGCTCGTCTTCTGCGGCGAGGTGTCGCCGTGCAACACCAGCGACAGCGGACTCGGATACGGCGGCGGCATCGCCTACTGGTTCTCCCCCTATGTCGCGGCCGAGGGGAGCTACATGAAGCTGGGAAAAGCGGAAGTGGACGGCAGCGGCACCAACTTCCGCTTCGACAGCTTCCTCGACGCGGTGGCGGTCACCGCCGTGGGCAAGATCGGCGTGCCCGCGGGCGCGGTACGCATTTACGGGCTGGTCGGGACCATCTACACCAACGCCACGTTCGGCACCAGCCAGACCCAGGATGACCGGACCGTGACAATCGGCGGCGTCGAGCAGACGATCGAGGGGGGCACGCAGAACCTCGAGCTGAAGACGGCAGGGTGGGGCTGGACGTTCGGCGGCGGCCTCGAAGCGTGGTTCACGCGCTCGTTCGGGATGTACGCCGAGGTCTCGCGCAGCGGCCTCAAGGGCTCAGCGTCGGACGATCAGGAGGGCACGATGGAAGACGGGCTGACCGCGATCATGGTGGGCGCCCGAATCCATCTCGGGCGCTGACCGTTCCTGCTCATTCCACTTCCAGCAGCTCGATATCGAAGACCAGCGTCGCGTTCGGCGGGATCACTCCGTTCCGGGTCCCGCCGTAGCCGAGCGAAGGGGGGATCACGAGCCGCCGAACGCCACCCACTCGCATGCCGGGGACACCCTGATCCCATCCGCCGATCACCTGTCCAAACCCGACGGCGAACGAAAACGGCGTCTGGCCGACCGACGAATCGAACTGCAGGCCTTTGTTGTCGGTTGCTGATTCGTCGTACAGCCAGCCCGTGTAGTGCACCGTCGCGACGCCGCCGGCAATCGCCGTCGCCCCCGTGCCGGCGCGGATATCTGTCTGGCTGTAGGGAGCACTGCCGGAGGGGGCGGTCACCGATTCAGTGCACCCGGCGAGCACGAGCGACGAGAGCACGATCAGACCGGTTGAGAGCAGGGGACGCACACATTCGAGATTCACGGACGACTCCAGGACGAATGACAGGCACCCTGTGATTATGCAACAGGGTGGTCTCTTCTAAACGAGATCCGAGGGGCTTCGCCCCTCGGACTCCCCACGCCGTCGCTCGCGGGGGCCCTGTGCCCCGCTCCGCGCCGGCGGGCGCGCCCGTGGCGCGCCGAGTCCGTTATGC
>JBOGIX010000789.1:0-2043 GCA_050744685.1 Vicinamibacterales bacterium
ATGCTCGGGGTGCTCGCCTGCACGCTCGCCGTTGCGCGAATGGCTGCGGCGGACGAGCGCTACGCCCTGATTGTGTCCGGAGCCACCGGCGGCGTCACCTACGAACAACAATACACGCGCTGGACCGAGGCACTCACGGAGGTGCTGGTCCGGCAGATGAAGTTCGATCCCGCCCACGTGACGGTGTTGCGCGAGGCTGCGGACGATACCAAGGCGGCGACGGCGGTCAACGTCCGTCGTGTCCTGGCTGACGCGCGGCAGCACATGCGGGCGGGCGACCTCCTGTTCATCGTGCTCGTCGGCCACGGCACGTTCGACGGGAGCGAGGCAAAATTCAACCTCGTCGGCCCGGACCTGGAGTCGGCGGAATGGGCGTCGCTGCTGCGCCCGCTTCCGGGCCGGGTGGTCGTCGTGAACGGCGCAGCCGCCAGCTTCCCGTTCATCGAGCGCCTGTCGGGCCCGCGGCGGATCGTGATCTCCGCTACCGATTCGGCTGCCCAGCGCTTCGATACCGTGTTTCCGGAGTACTTCGCCGCGGCATTCGCGGACGAGGCGGCAGATATCGACAAGAACGGCCGCGTGTCGATTTGGGAAGCGTTCGCCGCCGCAAGCGGCGCGGTGCGCCGCCACTATCAGCAACGCGGCCAGCTCGCCACCGAGCGGTCGCTGCTCGACGACACGGGCGACGGCATCGGCCGGGAAGCCGCGGCCCAGGGAGAAGACGGATCGCTGGCGAGCCGCACCTACCTGGATGCCGCCGAGGCAGGGGCGGCGCCGACCGACGAGGTGCTCGTGGACCTGCTGCAACGGCGCGCGTCGCTCATCGCCGAGGCAGAGGAGCTGCAGGTCAAGAAGGCGTTCATGTCCGCCGACGAGTACGCACGCGAGTTCGAGCGGGTCATGATCGCGCTGGCGCGCATCGGACGGGACATCAGGGGGCGGACGAAGAGCTGATTCCGATCAACTCCCAAGCTCCAACTCCCAACTCCCAAGGCGCTCGGTTCGAACAATCCGGGCGGAAGTCGGGGTACCCAGCTGGCGGCATCGACTGCCATCCAGCTCCCGCGAGCCACGCGCCTTGGGAGTTGGGCGTTGGAAGTTGGCGCGGTTCGCCGTTTGACGCCTTTTCGATCCCCGACCGATACTGCCGGTGGATGCTTCCCGTCAGCGACGTCATCCCGCCGCGCAGGACGCCAGTCGTCACCATTGCGTTGATCGTCGTTCACGTTGCCGCCTTTCTGCGGCAGTTGCAGCTCGATGCGGCCCCGGCGTACCTCATTGCCGGCCCCCCTGTCGCGTGGCCATCCGAGCCCCACTGGCCGCTGGTGCTCACCGCCCTGTTCGTGCACGAGGGGTGGGTGCATCTGGCGGGAAACCTGGCGGTCCTGTGGATCTTCGGCGCCAACGTCGAAGACGAACTGGGACGCTGGGCGTTTCTCGGCTTCTACCTGCTCTCGTCGGCCATCGTCACCCTTGGTTACCTGGCGTCCGATCCGATGCCGGGCGCAGTGCTCATCGGCTCGAGCGGCGCCGTTGCGGCGGTGGCGGGCGCGTACTTCGCGCTCTATCCGAAGTCGCAGGTACTCACGATCCTGTTCGCCGTCGTCTACGTCGACCTCGTCGAGGTGCCAGCCATTTTCTTTCTCTGCGCGTGGCTGCTGGTCGGACTGTTGCTGGCCATACCACTCTCGGCCCTGCTCACCGGCTTCACCACCGGCGCCATCGTCGGGCTAATGATGCGCCGCCATAGCCGCCGATGGAATGAACAGTCGGCGTAATCAGCTTCCAGCTTCCAGCTTCCGGCTTCCAGCTTTCAACCACGCAGGCCGCCCGCGAGCCAGTGGAGAAGCCCAAGATGGCCCCCTCGTAGCATTAGGCCGCCCGCGAGGACGAGAGAAGATGGCCCCCTGGCGGCAAGAGGCCGCCCGCGAGGACAAGACAAGAGGGCCCCCGGCAGCAAAGAGGCCGCCCGCGAGGCCAGTGGAGAAGGCCGCCAGATGGCCCCCTGGCAGCAATAGGCCGCCCGCGAGGACAAGACAAGAT
>JBOGIX010000790.1:0-2566 GCA_050744685.1 Vicinamibacterales bacterium
GTACAGCAGGCCCGTGACGACTTCCCCTTCCTTCTGCCGCTCGCGGACGTACGCGTACGAGCGATCGCGATCGGTGGGATCGTAGTTCTCGGCAACCTTCCGCAGCCGCACCCAGCTGCCGTCGTGCAGCATGACGTTCCTCGCCGCGCCTGCTTCGTACTCGGTCGTAATCGCCTCGGCCGGCTGGACGAAGTCCGCCTGCACGACCTCCACGTTCTTCTCGCGGGTGTAGGCGTAGCTCTTCGTGGATCCCTCGTGATCGTTGAACGTGACGCACGGCGAGATCACGTCGATGAAGGCGAAGCCGTTGTGCGAGAGGCCGGCCTTGATCATCGGCACGAGCTGGGCCTTGTCGCCGGAGAACCCGCGGGCGACGAACGTCGCGCCGAGCGTCAGCGCGAGCAGGCAGCCGTCGATCGCCTCCATGGTGTTCGCCTCCCCTTTCTTGCTGAGCGAGCCGGGGTCGGCCGAGGCGGAGAACTGCCCCTTGGTCAAGCCATAGACGCCGTTGTTCTCGAGGATGTAGAGCACGTTGACGTTGCGGCGGATGGCGTGGCAGAGCTGCCCCAGGCCGATCGACAGCGAGTCGCCGTCTCCCGAGATGCCTATATAAATGATGTCGCGATTGGCGGCGTTGGCCCCGGTGACGAGCGCCGGCATCCGGCCGTGGACGCCGTTGAAGCCGTGTGCCTCGCGCAGGAAGTATGCCGGGGTCTTCGACGAACAGCCGATACCCGACAACTTGGCCACTTTGTACGGAGGAATCGAGAGCTCCCAGAACGCCTGGATGATCGCGGCTGTGATGGAATCGTGCCCGCAGCCGGCGCAGAGTGTGGTAATCGCCCCTTCGTAATCGCGGCGGATCAGGCCGATGGCGTTCTTCTGGAGCGCCGGATGGTGGACCGTGGGCTTCGGGATGTAGGTCATGCCGCTTTCTCGAGCTTAGCCTTGACGCCGGAAATCACGTGGTGCGCGCTCATCGGGAACCCGCCGTAATAGCGGACCGACTCGAGCCGCTCGGCGGCGATGCCCGTCTCGAGCATCAGCAGGTTACGGAGCTGGCCGTCCCGGTTCTGTTCGACGACGAAGGTGACCTCGTGAGCGTCGAGGAACCTGGCGATCTCCTCGCTGAAGGGGAAGCCGCGCACGCGCATGAAGTCGATGGCCACGCCCTCGGCGGCGAGCTGGTCCAGCGCCTCGATGCAGGCCGCATGACAGCCGCCAACCGTGACGAGCCCGAGCGTCGCACCCGCGGCCAGGCGCGTGAGCGGCGCCGGCACCGCGCGCGCGGCGCGCTGGATCTTGCGATCGATGCGGTCGACGACCTCGACGTACTCGTCGCCGTCTTCCGTGTAGCCGCCGAAGCGGTTGTGTCCCGACCCGCGGGTGAAGTACGCGCCTTTGGGGTGCACGCCCGGCAGCGTGCGCGCGGCGATACCGTCGCCGTCCGTGTCCAGGTACCGCGAGAAGGTCTTGATTTCCTCGAGTTCGTCGCCGGTGAGCACCTTGCCGCGATCCGGCCGGTAGCTGTCGTCCCACGTCAGCGTCGGGATCATCCAGTCGTTCATGCCGATGTCGAGATCCGAGAGCAGGAACACGGGGGTCTGAAACCGTTCGGCGAGATCGAAGGAGGCCGCCGCGAACTCGAAGGCCTCGCGCGGATCGGCGGGATACAGGCAGATGTGCCGCGTGTCGCCGTGCGAGGCGTAGGCGCACATCATCAGATCCCCTTGCTGGGTGCGTGTCGGCATGCCCGTGGACGGACCGGTGCGCTGCACGTCGATGATGACCGCCGGCACTTCCGCGTAATAGGCAAGGCCGATGAACTCGCTCATCAGCGAGATGCCCGGCCCGGCGGTAGGTGTGAAGGCGCGGGCGCCGGCCCACGACGCGCCGATCACGATGCCGATGGCCGAGATCTCGTCTTCCGCCTGCAGGATGGCGAATCGGTTGCGGCTGGTCTCCGGCTCGACGCGGTACTTCTGACAGAAGCCCTTGAATGCCTCCATCACCGAGGTCGCGGGCGTGATTGGGTACCAGGCGCCGACCGTGGCTCCGGCATAGAGACATCCGAGCGCGGCCGCGGTGTTGCCATCGATGAGAATCGCATCGCGCGTCGCGTCGAGCGACGCCAGCCTGATCGGCAGCGGGCACGGGAAGTGCGTCCTGGCATACTCGTAGCCCAGATCCACCGCGCGCTGGTTGGAATCCACGAGCGCCGGCTTCCTGCCGTACTTCTCTCTGAGCAGCGCGCGGATGATGTCCCCGTCCATGTCGAGCAGCGCGGCGAGCGCCCCGGCATAGGCGATGTTCTTCATCAGGATGCGCTCGCGCACGCCCGTGAACGCGCCGTTGCACAGCTCGGCCAGCGGCACGCCGAGGTAGGTGATGTCGGGCCGCCGCAGCTTGTCGTCGAGCGGCCACGACGAGTCGTAGAGCAGCCAGCCGCCGGAGCGCACCTCGGCGACGTCGCGCTGGTAGGTGGCCGCGTTCAGCGCCACCATCAGGTCGAAGTGCGGCGTCCGCGCGGTGTAGCCGTGCTTGTTGACGCGGATCTCGTACCACG
>JBOGIX010000791.1:0-2822 GCA_050744685.1 Vicinamibacterales bacterium
GCTCAAGGCGTTGCAGGCGCGGGCCAAGGACGGGGTCGACGTGCGTGTGCTCGGCAAGGTGGCGAAGGACGGATCGGGCGTCGAGTCCAGGAAGATGTCGGCCCTGCGGCTGCACGTGCGCGCGATCGTCCGGGATGGATCCGCGGCGTTCGTCGGGAGCCAGAGCCTGCGCAAGCTGGAGCTGGACGGCCGCCGGGAAGTTGGCGTCATCGTGCAGGACACGGGTGTCGCCAGACGCATCCAGGAAGTGTTCGAGGCCGACTGGCTCAAGACCCTGTCGAAGTCCGAAGCCGCCGAGGTGGGCAGGGCAGGCGAGAGCGAGGCAGCCGGCGGGAAGGCCTGATCGGTCGCTACTGGGCCGTGCGCCGCCGGATGACGCCGGAGTCGACGATCGCGCCCGTGCGCGAGACGGCGTTGAAATACATCTCGTCGCCGGCGATCTCCGCGACCAGGAACACACGGTCGGTGTCGTTGGCCGCGGCCGTGAGCCCCGTGCTCCGATCCAGATTGCCGCGCCGGAGTTGCCCGCTCGATCCCACCACGAAATGGACGATGCCGTCCTGCGGCTTGATCCGCTCGTACACGTGATCATGGCCGGCGAAGACGACCGACACGCCGTACTTGATGAACAGCGGCTCGAGCACGCGGCGCTTCGGGATGTCCGAGCCGTGCCGCCCCGCCGACGAATAGAGCGGGTGGTGGAAGTAGGGAATCTTCCACGCTTCGTTCGAGCTCGCCAGCTCCTTTTCGAGCCAGGCTATCTGGGCCGGCTCGAGATAGCTGGTCTCCAGGGCGAAGAACCTGACGTCCTGGTGCGGGGCCTTGAACGTGTAATACGTCCTGCCGCCCATGTTGAACGGCTCGTACAGGCTCTGCTGCCGCGAGTCGTGGTTGCCCAGCGTCGCGTAGAACTTCACCTTGGCATCGAGCAGCGGTTTGTAGGGCGTTTCGAACTTCCTGACGAAATCCTGCGGGCGCTCGGAACCGTAGATGTTGTCGCCCACCGTCAGCATCAGTTCGAACGGGAATCGCGAATGGAGCTTGGCCATCTGCTCGGCCATCTGATACTGCTCGCGGCTACCGGTGCCGAAGTCTCCCATGACCCCGAACTTGAGCGATCCCTGCTGGTTCGGCAGCGGGACGGGCGGGGCAGCGCGAGTCGCCGGCGCGGAGACGGCGACGGGTCCTGCCGGTACCGTGGCGGTGAGGCAGCCGGCCGTCGCGAGCGCGATCGTGCAGAGCAGCGAAAGGCCGGGACGAGGACTGCGCACGCGCCGGACGAGCCCGCGGCTATCGCGGTAAGGCGTCGTCGACGTAGTCCAGGACCAGGTGGGCATGCACATCCAGGAGGATCAGCCGCCGGCCGATGAATCGGTACTCGAGCTCGTCGGGCAAGGAAGGAAAGACGGCCAGGATCTGCGGCGGCATCGTGGACACGGGAATGTCGTCGGGATACCGGCCGTTGATGCGGAGCTGAATCCGGCCCGGGTTCTCGTCCATGATCTCGTCTTTGACGGCGCGGCCGTCGGGCCCCGCGAGCGCGCGCGCAATCTGCCGGCGGAAGTAGGCGCGAATATCCGACGTGAAGAGGTCGCCCTGCTGCGCGCGCGGGCGAGCCTGGATCAGCAGCCGGTCCAGCGCGCGCTGGTGTGTTTCCACCTGGGCCGGCGTCGCGTGCTCGGGCCGGGCGGGCAACGTCTGTTCGAGCTTGCGATGCAGTTCGGCATACGCCTGCGTTCGCCTGACGAAATCGGCGACGAGCTGGGCGTCGCGATTGACGCGGGCCGCGTCCTGCTGGACGGGTGTCGGCGCGGCGGACGCGGTAACGAGGGAGGCGGCGAGAAGGATGGCGGGCGCCGAGCCCCGATGCCAGCGGCGGGGCGTCATCATCCGCGGTAGTTTCCGAATTGGAGGGCGACGCCGAAATCGTGCTCGCGGAGCACCCGGATGGCCTCCTGCAGATCGTCCTTGGACGCCGAGGAGACGCGCACCTGGTCGGCCATGATCGCCGCCTGCACCTTCTTGAGCTTCCGCTCTTTGAGGAACTGCACGATCCCCTTCGCCGCCTCGGTGGGGATGCCCTGCTGCAGCGAGATGACCCGGCGCACGGTATCGTTGGCGGCGCGCTCGATCTCGCCCGGCGTCAGATTCTTGGTGGGGACTCCGCGCCGGACCATGCGGCCCTGCAGGATCTCCCACAACGCATTCAGCTTGAAGTCGTCGTCGGCGACGAGCGTGATGGTGTTCTCGGTGCGGTTCAAGTCGACCGAGGCCCTCGAGCCCTTGAAGTCGTAGCGCTGCGCGACCTCTTTCTTCGCCTGGTTCACGGCGTTGTCGACCTCCTGGAGGTCGACGCCGGATGTGATGTCGAAGGACGCCTGGTTTGCCATGGACGATCAGGAGAACTGGCGCACGGATCCCTGGGGCATGCCGCCGTCCTGCTGCTGCGGCTTGCGCCAGAAGTCCATCGTCGAGACGCGATGCACGCAGCCGATGGTGCAGAGCGGCGCGCACCATTTCGGCGCCATGAACTCGCGCCGGATGTCGGCGAGCGAGTAGGCGGCGAGAGGCGTGCCCGGCGTGCCCCGCTGCTGCGAGCACCAGTGCACGAGGCCGTTCTCGCACACATAGAGATAGCGTGCGCCGGCGCGGCACTGCCACTCGTTCGGCTTGCCGTCGGCGAGGTTGGCCTGGAACTTCCGGATCCCCGAGTACAGGTTCTTGAGCACCTGCCGGCCGCCGTTGATCCGCGCCATGACGTCGTCGAACACGGCACGCTCGGCGGTGCCGAGCGGCTTGAGCAGACCGGAGCCGTCGTGGAT
>JBOGIX010000792.1:0-4786 GCA_050744685.1 Vicinamibacterales bacterium
GGCCAGCCTGGCCCACTCGTCGAGCTCGTCGTCGCGATACTCCCAGCTCTGCCGGTAGTGGTGCGAGAGGAGGTAGAGGCGGAGGGCGTCGGAAGAGTACGAATCGAGGACATCGCGGACCAGGACGAGGTTGCCGAGCGACTTGCTCATCTTCTCGCCCTGGTAGCGCACCATCCCGATGTGCATCCAGAACTGGCAGAACGGCTCCTCGCCGCTGGCGTGCTGCGACTGGGCGATCTCGCACTCGTGGTGCGGGTAGATCAGGTCGCTGCCGCCGCCGTGAATGTCGATCGTCTCGCCCAGGTAGCGCATCGCCATGGCCGAACACTCGATGTGCCAGCCCGGGCGGCCCGGACCGATGCCGGGATCCCACGTGGGCTCGCCCGCGTTCGTCGCCTTCCACAGGACGAAATCACGGGCGTCCTCCTTGTCGTACTTGTCGCTGTCGACGCGGGCTCCCGGCTTCATGCCCGCATGATCGAGCCGGGCCAGCTTGCCATAGTCCGGGAGCGTCGCGATCTTGAAATAGATGGATCCGTCGCTGCGGTAGGTATGCCCGTTCGCCTCGAGCGCCGCAATCGTCTTCCCCATCGCCTCGATATTCTCATCGTCGGTGGCGCGCGGCATTTCTTCCGGCTGCTCCAGCCCCAGGGCGGCGGCGTCCTCGAGGTACGCGGCGATGAATCGGCCGGTGTACTCGCGCAGCGCAACGCCGGCCTTCTGCGACTCGGCGATCGTGCGATCGTCGACGTCGGTGAAGTTCATCACGTGCCGCATGCCGAACCCGGCCTCGTACTTCAGCGCCCGGCGCAGCACGTCGCAGACGACGAACGTGCGGAAGTTGCCGATGTGCCCGCGCGCGTAGACCGTGAGGCCGCAGGTGTACATGCGCACGGTGTTGTCGCGCGCCGGCGCGAAGTCTTCTTCACGCCGGTTGATCGTGTTGAAGAGACGCATCGAGAGTGTGGAATCGGCGCGGCGCGCGGCTGGGGCGCGTCAAGCCGGCAGTGGGTGGCGGACCTCGGACGCTCTGCCGCTGCAGCGCGCCTCGATCACGAGTTCCTCGTTGACCTGGCGGAAGACGAAGGTGATGTCCTCCTGCTGGCCGCGGCTGGCCACCTGCGACGCGAGCCCCTCCACACTCCTCCCGAGCAGCTGCGCGTCGGGCGCCTTGGTGCCGAGGTACTCAGCGATCTTCGCGGCCAGCTCGCCGGCAATCGCGCGCCACGCGCCCTGGTCGGCGGGGAGTGAAAGCCGCATCTCCAGCGCGCGGCTCTCCGAGCCATTTCCCGCGGTTTCCAGCATAGCCCCGATTCTACAGCGAAATGCGGCCGAAGAGCCGCCGGGCGCCGCGGCAGTCGGCCTCGATCTGCGCACGCAGCGCGTCGACGTCGGGGAAGGCGCGCTCGTCGCGCAGCCTTTGCAGGAACGACACGCGCACGCGCCGATCGTACAGATCGTGCGCGTAGTCGAAGATGTGGACCTCGATCACGGGCCGGTCGACGTCGCCGAACGTCGGCCGCATCCCGATGTTCGTCACCGACGCATGAACGATGTCGTCGATGGTCACGGCGGTGGCGTAAACTCCCGATGGAGGCGGGAGCTCGTTCTCGGTCCGCACGTTTGCCGTGGGAAAGCCCAGCTCGCGGCCACGCCCGGCGCCGCGTGCCACCACGCCCTCGATAAAGTAATGATGGCCGAGCAGCGCGGCGGCCTCGTCTACCCGCCCCTCGCTCACGAGCCGGCGCACCCGCGTGCTGCTGACGACGAAATCCTTGTAGCGCACGGGGTCGATCTTCTCGGCGCGAAACCCGTAGCGCGCGCCCAGGCTGCGCAGCACCGAGAAGTTTCCCTCGCGGTTGTGCCCGAAGAGGAAGTTCGCCCCGACCCACACTTCTACGACGTGCAGCCACTCGACCAGCACGGTCCGCACGAACGTTTCCGGTTCCCAGCGCGACAGCTCCGGCGTAAACCTGACGATCGCCAGCCCCTGCATGCCCGATCGGGACAGCGCCTCGATCTTCTGCTCGCCGGTCATCAGCAGCTGCGGCGCCTTGTCGGGCCGCACGACGCGCGGCGGATGCGGGTCGAACGTCATCGCCGCGGGTGTGCCGCCCCGCTCTCCAGCGCGGCGCCTCACGCGGTCGATGATCTTCATGTGACCGCGATGCAGACCATCGAAGTTGCCGAGGGCCAGCACGGGCTGGTTCCACCAGGGCGGCGGGTCGTCTGGAAAATGGATGACGTGCATGCTCTACCCGCCGACCTGCACGGTCAACCCGTCGTACGCAAGAGTGACATTCGCGGGCAGCCGTTCGCACGTCGCCGCGTGCGGGAGGTCGTGACACATGTGCGTGAAGTATGTCTGCCGCGCGGCAACCCTCCGCGCGGCGTCGAGGGCCTGCCCGAGCGAAAAGTGCGTGGGATGCGGCCGTTCACGCAGCGCGCCAATCACCGCCACGTCCAGATCCCGAAGCAGTTCCCATGACGTATCAGGTATGCGGCTGCAGTCCGTCAGGTACGCGAACCTGCCGACACGGAAGCCCAGAATAGGCCGCTCGCCGTGCCAGATCGGCACCGGTACTATCATCTCCGTCCCGATGCTGAACGCGCGCTCGACTTCTCCGAGATCGAGCTGCGGCAGGCCACCACCCTTCGGCGTGTGGGCGTCGAACACGTAGGCGAACGTGCGCCGAATCTCCGCCAGGGTCTTCCGGTCGCCGAACAGCGGCATCGGCTTCCCCATCAGCGTATTGAACCGCCGCACATCGTCCAGGCCGAGGATATGGTCCGCGTGGCCATGCGTGAACAGGATGGCATCGACGCGCGTGATGCCGTGGGCGAGCGCCTGCGTGCGCAGATCGGGACCGGCATCGATCAGAAGGCAGGGCCCGCCGTCTGTGTGTATGTAAACCGAGGGACGCAGCCGCCGATCGCGTGGATCGGCGGAGCGGCAGGTGGCGCAGTCGCAGCCGATCATCGGCACGCCATGCGATGTGCCCGTGCCCAGAAACGTGATCTGCAAGCGGCCTTACGGCTCGACGATGCGCCGCTCGCCCTGCTCGGCCTGGACGAAACGCATGCGCAACTCGTAGAGCAGATCGTCGACCAGCTTGGCTTCTTCGGGCGTCAGGTTCCCCCTGGTCTTGTCCTGCAGCAGCGCGATGAGGTCGATCATCTGGTGGGCCGCTGCGAGATCCGGCTGCTCCCGCTCGCCGGTATTCGGGTCCTGGATGTCGCCGAAATGCACGGCTGCCGTATGCGCCAGCGAGACGATGAAGCCGGCAAACGAGATGCCGGGCTGTTCCTGTGTGGTCACTCGGGAATGCTAGCATACGAGGCTTTCTTGAACTCGGGAACTGGGGGAACCTGGGAAGTAAGGAACTGGGGAAGTAAAGAACCCGGGGAACTCGGGGCTCGGGACTCGGGACTCGGGAACTTGGGGAACTCGACTCGGAGGGTGGAATCGATGGAACAGGCGGGCGCGGCATTTCAGAAGCTCGTGGACATCATGCAGCGGCTGCGCGGACCGGGCGGGTGTCCGTGGGATCGGGAACAGACGATTCACTCGCTGCGCGGGTACGTGCTCGAGGAAACGTACGAAGTGCTGGACGCGATCGATCGGGACGATCACGACGCGCTGCGCGGCGAGATCGGCGACCTGCTGTTCGAAGGCGTGTTCCTCGCGCAGATCGAAGCGGACGACGGGCGTTTCACCGTCGCCGACTCGTTGGTCGCGATTACCGAGAAGCTGATCCGCCGGCATCCGCACGTGTTCGGCACGACCGAAGGGGTCGACACACCCGGCCACGTCGTCCGGCAGTGGGAACAGATCAAGGCTGCCGAGCAGAAGGATGCCGGCGAGAAGCGGGCGCTGCTCGGAGGGGTGCCAAAGTCGATGCCGGCGCTGCTCCGCGCGCACGAAATCGGGACGCGCGTCGCGGCCGTAGGGTTCGACTGGGCAAAGACGGAGGACGTCGTCGCGAAGATCGAGGAGGAGGTCTCCGAGCTGCGCGATGCGGTGGTTCACGAAGGTCGACAACGGGCAGAAGAAGAGATGGGCGACCTGCTCTTCGCCATAGCGAACCTGGCGAGAAAGATGGGGATCGAGCCGGAGTCGGCGTTGAGGAAGGCGAACGAGAAATTCACGGCGCGATTCGGCGAGATGGAGCGGCGTTTCGAGGAAAGGGGCATGGGCGTGCACGATGCGACGATCGAGGAGATGGAGGGGATCTGGGGGGAGGTCAAGGCAGATCATAAGACATGATGCGCGGCGCGGCGCCTTCCCAATCAGATTCGGGCGACACACGCAGACTGTTGGTACACGCGCCGACGGCTACCCTTCGGGCTGCACGGCGATGCGACGACGCGACGTCTTGCTCATGTGAATTTACAATTCGAAACAGGTTGTCCTTCAGCAACACGGTGTTGAAATTCATCAATAGGCCGACCCGCAGACCCATCGTTTTGAGGTAAGACAGCACCTGAACCCGGTGAATTTGTCTTATCTGCGGCACGGCCTTGATTTCCACCAAGACGAGCCCTGCGACAATGAGGTCGACCGTCTGGCCCGGAATCAACCACTGCTTGTACCTGACCGCGATTTTCTTCTCGCACTCGAACGGCAGCCCGCGAGAGTCGAGCTCGAGACAGAACGCACGCGCGTAGATTTTCTCGCGGAATCCGGGTCCCAGCGTTCGCGAGACCGCGAACGCACAGTCCATCGTGAGCGCAACGACCTTTTCCTCCGCGTCCGTCAGCGGCGAATTCACACGCAGCATATGGC
>JBOGIX010000793.1:0-2362 GCA_050744685.1 Vicinamibacterales bacterium
GTGTAGGCCAGGATGCCGTACGTGCCGATGGCCGCCAGCACCAGCGCCAGGCCGGCAAACAGCGCCAGCAGCTGCGTCACGAATCGTTGCCGCGACATCGATTCCGCAAACACGTCGTCCATCGATCGCAGGCGCACGATCGGCAGCGTCGGATCGGCCTGCCGCACGATCTCGCGCACGCTCGCCGCGAGTGATTCGGCAGGGAGCGACGAGCGCACCACGATGTTCATGTTGCCGGGGCTGGTGTTCCGCAGTCTCGGCAGCTGCTCGGCCAGGAAATAGAGCTCCGTGCCGGTCTTGCTGGCGACGCCTCCCTGTTTCACGTCCTTCACGACGCCGACGATCGTGAGCCACGGAAGCTGGTCGCTGAATCCAGGGCGCACACGCCGTCCGACCGGACTCTGGCTGCCGTAGAACGTGCGCGCCAGCGTCTCGTTCACGAGCGCCGCCGGGCCGCCCGACACGTCCGACAGCGCGAAATCGCGCCCCTCGACCACGGAAATGCCCATCGTGGTCAGGTAGTCGAGCGTGACCGTCTGGTAGTAGTCCACGTTCTCGAACGGCCCGTCGGGCGGCGCCGTATAGCCCTCGAAGTCGGTATCGTTCGCGTTGACGAGGCGCTGCGGCGGAAGTCCGGTCATGGCGGCAGCCGAGTAGACGCCGGGAACCTGCTCGAGCCGGCTGGTCACGCGGCTGAAGAAGTCCACACGCGCCTGCGGCTCCCGATAGACGGCTGTCGGCAGCACCAAGCCGAACGTTGACAGCTGGGCGCGGCCGAACCCCGCGTCGACACGGGTCAGGTTCCAGAAACTCCGCAGCAGCAGTCCCGCGCCGACGACGAGCACGACAGCCAGCGCGATCTCGCTCATCACCAGCCCGCTCCTGAGTCGCTTTCGTGATGCCCCACCGGTGGTTCGCTGCCCGGATTCCTTCAGGGACGCAATCACGAAGGGCGCACGGAGGTGCAGCAGCGGTGCGAGGCCGAACAGCACGCCGGTGACAATCGAGATCAGCACGGTGAAAAGCAGCACGGAGACGTCCAGGACGATGTCCGCCGTGCGCGGCAGGCTGTCCGGATTGGCGACGACGAGCGCCTTGAGGCCGGCAAATCCGAGCGCCGCCCCGAGGCCGCCGCCGACGAGCGCCAGCACGATGCCTTCGGTGAGGAACTGCCGGAGCAGCCGCCAGCGGCTCGCTCCGAGCGCGGCGCGCACGGCGAACTCCTTCTGTCGCGATTCCGCGCGCGCCAGCAGCAGGCTTGCCAGGTTCGCGCACGCGATCAGCAGCACCGCCGCCACCGCGCCCTGCAGCACCCACAACGCGCGCCGGATCCCGCCCACGAGATCTTCCTGAAGGCCATCGAGCCGAATCCGGTGCTGCTCGCGATTGGGCACGTGCGTCTTCGGATTGAGCGTGGCCCACTGCGCGAGCATTGTTTCCACGTCCGCCTTCGCCTGCGCCAGGCCCACATCGTCCTTGAGGCGCCCGACGAGATACAGGAAATGGCCGCCGCGGCCGCCGGGGCGCGCCGGGTCGAGCGTGAGCGGCAGCCACACCTGGACCTTCTCGTCGTGCACGTCGAAGCCATGCGGCATGATGCCGACGATTCGTGTGGGCACTCCGTCTATCGGGATCACGCGGCCGACGACCGTCTCGTCGCTGCCAAACGCCGAACGCCACACCTCGGCAGAGAGGATGCCCACGTCTTCAGCGCCCGGCAGCGTATCGGCGCGCGTGAACTGACGGCCCCGCAGCGGCGCGACTCCGAGCACCGGCATCAGCTCGGAGGTCACCGTCGCCGACTCCACGCGCCGCGGCTGATCCTCGGTGCCGAGGCTCACGGCCCCGGCTCGATAGGCGCCCACCTCCTGGAACGATCGGTTCCTTTCGCGAAATTCGAGGAATTCGGGCGCCGAGACCCAGAACCGTTCGAACCCCAGCCCGGGAAACTGGCTCGAGATGAAGATCAGGCGATCCGGCTGCGGGTAAGGCAGCGGCTTCAGCAACACCCCGTTGATGACACTGAAGATGGCGGTGTTGGCGCCGATGCCGAGCGCCAGCGTCAGGATGATCACCGCGGCGTAGCCCGGGCTCTTGCGCAGGCTGCGAAGCGCATAAAGCAGATCGTGACGGAATGTGGTCATCGGTGCCTCGGGCGAATCGACGGCGGTCCTTCGGGTCCCGCTTCGCGCGCGGGGCGATGCCGCCGCGCCGGGGGTTCGGCGTTTCCGGTTTGACGGTGGGCTGCGGAAGAAGGTTCCTAGGAGTCAGACGCTGCGCGGCCGACGGCAGCGGCCACGAGCGCCCCGGCCATCGCTCCGAACACAGCATAGGCCACGTCGGTGCCGGACGGGTAGCGCAC
>JBOGIX010000794.1:0-2085 GCA_050744685.1 Vicinamibacterales bacterium
GCACGGTCTCGAGGAGCCATTCGTCCGCCGCCCGCCCGTGGTTGGCGACACCGGCGCGACCGGCGATGCGGCGCTCCGGCTTGGAGAGGCCGCCAGCGGCCGGCAGTTCGGGCGGCGCGACCGAAACGCGCAGGATGCCTTCCTTCCGGCCGCGGAACAGCGCCAGGGCGCGGTGCGACGGGATGTTGCGCAGCGGCTCGCTGGCATCGAAGTAGTCGGAGAACTTCGCGCCCTCCTCTTCCTTGCCGGGAATGACCGACGACTTCCATTCTCCATGGTCCCAGAGCCACTGCCGCAACCCGCCCACGAGGTCGGGATCCTCGGCAAACCGGTCCAGGAGAATCCAGCGCGCGCCTTCGAGGGCTGCCGCCGCATCGGCAATCCCCTTGTCCGGATCGACATACGCAGACGCCGCGTCCTGCGGGTCCTGCGTCGGATGGGCGCGCAGCCCCAGCGCGAGCGGCTCGAGGCCCGCCTCGCGGGCGATCTGCGCTCGCGTCCGCCGCTTCGGCTTGTACGGCAGGTAAAGATCCTCGACTCGCGCCTTCGTGTCGGCCTCGCCGATCAGGCGGCGCAGCTCCGGCGTGAGCTTGCCTTGATCGTCGATGCTCTTCAGCACCGCCGCGCGGCGCTCGTCGAGCTCGCGCAGGTAGGCGAGCCGCTCATCGATCGTGCGCAGCGCGACATCGTCCAGCCCGCCGGTCGCTTCCTTGCGATAGCGGGCGATGAACGGCACGGCAGCTTTTTCGTCGAGCAGCGCGATGGTCGCGTCGATCTGTGTGACGCGGACGTTCAACTCTCTGGCGATTCGTTCGGAAATCGAGGTCATCACGCGTTTGCCGTGGAATCAGGGGATCGTCGCTCGCGCGTGCGGACCGACGCGTCGAGAACTCCGATTGTATCAACCCGCCGGCCGCGACCGCGCCCGTGTCTCAACGCTCGAGGCCGGTCTTCGAACTCGTGAGGATCTTCGTCATCGCGTCGCGGCTGCGGCTCTGTACGGTCCGTCGCACGAACCTGCGAAGGAAGCCGCTGAGCGATCGCGTTCGCGCGCGATTGACCGCAATCATGTAGAACCCGTCCTTGCCGGACGTTTTCGCGTCGATGGCCACCGTCACGCCGAGCGAGGCGTCGAGGTAGTGATCGGCGTAGATCTGGTTCGTCGCGATGAGGGCCGCGGCGACCGGCGCGTCGACGCGGTAGACGACCTGGTGCGAGAGGCGCAGGATCGGCCTTACGCCGAAGTCCTCCTTCGTCCAGTAGACGAGCTGCTGGGCGCCGGCGGGGAGCCGCGGGCCGAAGTCCTGGATGTATCGATGGAACTCCGGCGAATAAGCGCCGAGGAACTGGAAGTCCTCGAGCAGCCGCGCCAGCTCGGATGCCACGCTCACCGGCTCGGGCTTGTTCATGAAGTCGGGAAGGCCGCGCCGGCCCTGCGCCAGATACGCGACGGTGTGCGCGGCGAGCACGCTGCGCCAGACCGATGCCGACCGCACCTGCCAGTCGGGGCCGTTCCAGTCGACCTCGCGGTGGAAGCGCGCGATGTCGTCTTCGCTCAGGCGGACGCGGCAGTCACCAGGCCGGCAGCTCCGGAGATCGAGGTTGTACTCCTCGAACGGGGCGGTCAGCAGATCCTCGGATTTGGGCGGCGTGCTGAAGATCGCCGCACGGAGCACCAGCGAGCTGCGTTCGAGGGCGACAATGTCCCGATACCGTTCGATCAGCCGTTCGCGCGGCGCCGCAATGCGGATGGCCCCGACGACGGCGATCTCGCGGCTGTCCGTGTCGAGCACCCTTGCCACCGCCTGGCCGCGGTCGACGGTGGCCCACTCTTCGTCCGAGAACCGCGCAAGGTTTCGCAGCAGGTCGCGAGGCGACGGGGGGCTGGAATCAGTCTGTCCCGCAGCGAGCAAATGCGGCCGCAAGGTGTTCCCGGGGCCGCCCGAGGCCGCCCGCGAGAAGCAAATCGTCGACGCGACGAGCGCGATTGCGGCCGCGGCAGCAGGTCTCTGCATGAGCCAGACGCGCCATTCTACGCTGTGGAAGAGGCGCAGTCCCAGGTGCAGGCGCCGATCTCCGCCGCAC
>JBOGIX010000795.1:0-6160 GCA_050744685.1 Vicinamibacterales bacterium
TAGCCACCCCGCGCGTAGCGCGGGCGCCACTCTGTGACGCCTGGCTTCGGCTCCGCTCCCGTCGTGTCGTCGCATCGTCGCATCGTCGCATCGTCGTGCCGCGCGAAGCGAAGCCGTCGGCGCGTCCGTGAGCGGAGATGCCATATGATTTCTGAGTCATCTACTCTCATCCGGAAGGTGGACATGCACACTGAGACTCGATGGAGATATGCGCTGCCGGTCGTGCTGGTGCTGGCGGGTGTCGTGGCGTCGGCTCAGGCTCCGGCCGGGCAGCAGCCCTACAAGCCGACGGTCGGCCAGCCCGGCAAGGACGCCGTCTGGGTGCCGACATCGGAGGCCCTGATCGAGAAGATGCTCGACATGGCCGCGATCACGCCGAAAGACTTCGTCATGGATCTCGGCTCGGGCGACGGCCGCACGATCATCGCGGCGGCAAAGCGGGGTGTGCGGGCACTCGGGGTGGAATACAACGCGGATCTCGTCGAGTATTCGAAGCGGGCGGCCGAGACGGCGGGCGTCGGTGACAAGGCCTCGTTCGTCCAGGGCGACATGTATGCCGCCGACATCTCCAAGGCCACGGTGCTCGCCCTGTTCCTGCTGCCCAGCAACCTCGAAAAGCTGGCGCCGAAGTTCCTGGCGCTTCCGCCCGGCTCCCGCATCGTCGTCAACACGTTCTGGATCGAGGGATGGGAACCGGACGAGACGCAGACGCTCACGGAGAACTGCGAGAACTGGTGCACGGCCAAGCTGTTCATCATTCCCGCCAAGGTCGAGGGCAAGTGGCGGCTCCCGGATGGCGAGCTGGCGCTCACGCAGAAGTACCAGATGGTGTCCGGAACCTACACGGGCGCCAGCGGCACGACGCTCCAGGTCAAGGGCAGGCTGCTCGGCGACAAGCTCAACCTCGTGGTCGGCGACACGGAATACGAGGGACGCGTCGACGGCAGCACGATTGAAGGCGCACCGGTCAGCGGCGACAATCGCAGCACGGTCAAGGCTACTCGAATCGGTTAAATTCTGGCCCGGTACTCGGGGCCCGGTACTCGGGGCTCGTAGCGCGCGGCGTTGGCCGCGCGGTATGATTCCGGACGCCCTGCGGCTGGCGGTGAACCAAGGGGGACGCGTGCACGTGAAAGGTGGCGGAATCCTGTTCGGTCTGGTGCTGTCGATGGGGGTCCTGTCGGGCGCGCCGGCAGCGGCACAGCCGGCCCAGGAACCCTTCAAGCCGCAGGTCGGCCAGGCGGGCAAGGACGTGGTGTGGGTGCCCACGCCGGGGGTGCTGGTGGAGAAGATGCTGGACATGGCGGGCGTGACCGCCGACGACGTCGTGATGGACCTCGGGTCCGGCGACGGGCGCAACATCATCGCCGCGGCCAAGCGCGGCGCGCGCGCCATCGGCGTCGAGTTCAACCCGGACATGGTGGCGTTGTCGCGGAAGACGGCCGTCGCGGAAGGCGTCGCGGACAAGGCGACCTTCATCCAGGGAGACATGTACGAGGCGGACATCTCGAAGGCCACGGTGCTCGCGTTGTTCCTGCTCCCCCACAATCTCAACAAGCTGACCCCGAAGTTCCTCGCGCTGCCGGCCGGCACGCGCATCGTCGGGAACACGTTCGCGCCCGAGGGATGGGAAGCCGACGAGACCGAGACTGTCGCGGGCGACTGCGTGAGCTGGTGCACGTCGCTCCTGTGGATCGTTCCGGCGAAGGTCGAAGGCAGCTGGAAGCTGCCGGAAGGCGATCTCGCCCTGAAGCAGACGTTTCAGGTGGTCTCGGGCAGCCTGACGTCCAACGGCAAGGCCACCGAGGTGACCGGCCGCCTGCGCGGCAATCAGATCTCGCTCAAGGTCGGGAACGCGGAGTACATCGGCCGCGTGAACGGCACCAGCATCGACGGCACACTGAAGAACGGATCGAGCGTCAAGAGCTGGCGCGCCACACGCGCGGAGCCCTGATCGCGGCCGGTCAAGCCGGCCGCGCGTAGTAGTAGCCGTTCGATTCCTCGATCGCGGTCGGCAATCCGAACACCTCGTCGAGCCGTTCGCGCGTGAGCATCGCCCGCTTCGGTCCGTCGGCCACGATCCGGCCGGCGCTGAGCAGGATCACGCGGTCGACCTCGGGGACGATCTCCTCGAGGTGGTGCGTGATGAGGATCACCGTCGTGCCCTGCCTGGCGACGTCGCGCACGCGCTCCATGAAGCTGTGGCGGGCCGCCAGATCCAGACCGGTCGTGGGCTCGTCCAGCACCAGCGCGCGGGGGGACGTCACCAGCACGCGCGCCAGCATCACGCGCCGCGCCTCGCCGCTGGACATCTGATCCAGCGTGCGGCGCGCGAGGTGGGCTGCGCCGACGGTCTCGAGCGACGCCGCGGCGCGTGCGCGCATCTCACTGCTGACCACACCGTAACGAAGGATGCCGTGAGAGGCAAGGAAGGCCGAGAGCACGGCGGCCTCGCCCGTGATGCGCCCCTCGCTGTTGCCGTGCACGAAGCGGTGGTGCAGGTCCGACGACACGATGCCGAGCCGGCTGCGCAACTCCGACACGTTCCAGCGATCCTCGCCGAACACGCGCACCGCCGGCGTGCCGTTCTCCGGTGCCAGCGCCCGTTCGTAGTGCGTGAGCAGGCTGACGAGAATCGACTTCCCCGCCCCGTTCGGACCGAGGATCGCGGTGTGCTCGCCCTCCCTGATCGTCAGATTGAGTCCATCCAGCACACGGCGGTCATCCTTGACGACCGTCGCGTCGTTCAGCTCGAGAATCGGATCTGCGCTCACTTCGATCAATTCTATCCTTCGCTCGCCAAGAGCATAAAAGGAGGAGGGGGGCATCTCTTGGCAGCGAGGAGCGTGGACACAAATCGCCGCGCCGTCCTATAGTTCTTGTTTCCCCTTTTCACCGATGGAGCAGCCCCCTGGTCACCGGTAGAACCCTCGTTCGTCAGCATCGTGCAGCCGTTGTCGTTTTCGTTTTCGCCCTTGCCGCTGGCACGCGGCCCGCTGCCGCCTCGCAGGACATGCCCGATGCTGTCGGAGCTGCACCGCCACCCGTGAAGACCGTGGACAGCGAAGGGCGCGTCACCGTCCGCGCCGTGCGCGTCAGTGAACCGCCGCGGGTCGACGGCGTGCTGGACGAAGCGATGTACCGCACGCTCGAGCCGATCACCGGCTTCATCCAGCAGGACCCGAACGAGGGCGAGCCCGCCACGGAGCAGACGCTCGTCTGGATCACCTTCGACGATGAGAACCTGTATGTGGGGGCGAGGTGCCGCGACAGCCAGCCGTCGCGAATCATGGCCAACGACATGCGGCGCGACGGCCGCAACGTCAGCCAGAACGACAACTTCAGCATCATCTTCGACACGTTCCACGACCGGCGCAACGGCTACGAGTTCCTGATGAACTCGGTCGGCGGCGCGTGGGACACCCAGATCACCGACGAGCGCGACACCAACCGCGACTGGAATGCCGTCTGGATTCCGCGCAGCCGGCGCGACGACCAGGGCTTCACCGTGGAGATGGCCATTCCGTTCCGTTCGCTGCGCTACCGCGGCAGCGGCCCCCAGGTGTGGGGTATCAACATCCGCCGCAACGTGCGGTGGAAGAACGAGCTGTCGTATCTCAGCCCGGTGCCGCGCGCCTACGGCGCGCGCGGCATCCTGCGCCTGTCGCAGGCCGCCACGCTCATCGGCCTCGAAGCGCCGCCGACGGCGCTCAACCTCGACATCAAGCCGTACATCGCCGGCAACCTCAAGGCCGATCGCCAGCTGGATCCGTCTTTCGAGAACCGGTTCGATCGCGACGCGGGCGTCGACGTGAAATACGCGGTGACGCAGAGCCTCGCCGCCGACTTCACCTATCACACCGACTTCGCGCAGGTCGAAGACGACGACCAGCAGGTCAACCTCACGCGGTTCAACCTGCTCTTTCCCGAGAAGCGCGACTTCTTCCTGGAAGGGCAGGGCATCTTTGCCTTCGGCGGCGCCACCACGACACCGCCAACCGGCTCGGCGACCTCAGCACCGGTCAACACGCCGGTGCTCTTCTTCAGCCGGCGCATCGGCCTCAGCGGCAACCGGGCGGTGCCCATCGACGTCGGCGGCCGGCTGACCGGTAAAGCGGGACGCTACAGCATCGGCCTGCTCGACATCCACACCGGCGACGAACCGTCAGCGGGCGCCCTCGCCACCAACTTCGGCGTCGTCCGGTTGAAGCGCGACATCCTGCGGCGCAGCTACATCGGGGTGATCACCACGCACCGCGCTCCAGCCACGCCGCCGCCCGGCGCCACCGAGGGCATCGGCAACGGCACGACCATCGGCGTCGACGCCAACCTCTCCTTCTTCGAAGCGCTCAACATCGTCGGCTACTACGCGGGGACGAGCACGCCGGGTCTCGACGGCGACAACCACAGCTACCGCGCGCGGTTCGACTACGACGCGGACCTGCTCGGCGTGCAGGTCGAGCAGCTCGCCGTCGGCAGCAACTTCAGGCCAGAGGTCGGTTTCCTGCGGCGCACGAATTTCATCGAGAATCTCGCGCAGCTCCGGGTCAGCCGGCGGCCCCAGCGCCTGCGCGCCGTGCGGAAGATCAACTTCGAGGCGGCCGTCGACTACATCACCGATGGCGACCGGCGCCTCGAGAACCGGCAGTTCCGCGCTGGCGTGCGGACCGACATGCAGAGCAGCGATTCGTGGAGCATCGGCTACAGCCGCGACTTCGAGTTCCTCGCAAAGCCGTTCGAGATCGTGCCCGGCACCTTCGTGCCTGGCGGCGCGTATCACTCGCCCACCATCCGCGGCGCTTACACGCTCGGCACGCAGCGAAAGATATCTGGAGAAATCAGCGCCGCCCACGGCACCTTCTACGGAGGGGATCGGACCGACCTCGGGTACCGCGGACGCGCCGAACTCTCGCCGCGGCTGTCGCTCGAGCCCGGCATCTCGCTCAACTGGGTGGACCTGCCGACCGGCCGCTTCACCGCCACGCTGCTGACAACACGCGCCACGCTCACGTTCACACCGCGCATGCTCACAGCGGCGCTCGTGCAGTACAACTCCACGAGCAACTCGCTCACGACCAACGTCCGCTTCCGCTGGGAATACCTGCCCGGCAGCGAGCTGTTCGTCGTCTACAGCGACGGCCGCGACACACTGCAACGCGGCTTCCCGGGCCTCGTCAACCGCGGGTTCACTGTGAAGCTGACCAGATTGTTCCGGCTCTGAGCCCGGAGTCTCTTCGACCTGCTGTCACTGTCACACTGCGATCAGATCACAAGTGAAAACACGAGCAGGGGAGGAAAGGGAGGTCAATAATGTACCTCCCCTCACTCCCCTGCTCCTGTTGATCTGTCTGCCGCGATCGCAGCGTGACGGTGAACGTTGTGGAAATCAGACGCTCCCTACTTCGTGCCGCCCTTCTGGCTCGGGCTGTCGTCGGCCTGCAGGTCGCCCAGGGCGTACTGCATGCCGTAGAGCAGGTGCTCCATGAGCGGGCGGTTGGCGTAGATCTTCTCGTTGTGGCCGTGGGCCATGTAGAAGACGCGGCCCTGGCCGTCGCGCTTGATCCAGCTGAGGGCGTAGTCGTGATCGGCGCGCGGGTACTGCTCCTTCTTCTTGTCCTCGTCGCACATCTTCGAGTAGTCGACGCTCGTGAGCACGCGGACGTTCTGGCGTGAATAGGTGTCGCGGCCGAACGTATAGGTCTCGTCGTGCACGACGAAGGGCTGCTTCACCTTCTTGAACGGGGCGTTCAACGGGTGGTTCGGCTCGTCGAACTTGTAGGTGATCTCCTGGCCGTCGTTCCAGTGGAACTTGAAGAAGCCGCCGATCATCTTGTTGAACTCGGGCCAGGTGCCGACCTGCGTGTCGGGGCCGAGCTGCGTAGCGGGGCCCTGGTTGGAGGCGCCGGTGCAGCCCGCGCGTGGCTGCGGCGGTGCCGGCCAGAGCGCGGCGAACCGCGCCGGGAAGTCGGCCTGGCTGACGCGTCCGGCCTTGCTCGGATCGAGCTTGTCGTACCAGGCATCGGTCACCGCGGCGAGCTCGTCGCGGGTCAGGCGTTGATCGTTGTTCTTGTCGCCATCCGCGATCAGCCGGGTGACGACGGGCATGGCGGCGCCGAAGCCGCGTCCGCCGCCGCCGCGAGCGCCGCGGCCGGGACCGCCG
>JBOGIX010000796.1:0-3180 GCA_050744685.1 Vicinamibacterales bacterium
GCGGCGTGATCGTCCGACATGATGAAGATGATGTTCGGTCGATCCGCAGCCGGCGCGGGGCCGGCGCACAGGACGACGACGAGAAAAGCGGCGATTCGAGTGAGCACGGCGGATACTAGCATGATGACCACGCCACTGCGGTTCAACCCGCTGCTCACGGCCAGCGCACTCGTGTATCTCCTCGCCGGGATGGCGTTCATCTTTGCCGGCGAAGAGCTGCTGCGTGGGACCGGCGCGTCGGGCACGCCTGTCGAGATTGCGCTCGTCCAACTGCTCGGCGCGGCGGTTTTCGGCCTCGGCATGCTGAACTGGATGAATCGCTTTGCCCAGGTCGGCGGCATCTACGGCCGGCCGGTGGTGGTCGCCAACTTCGCGAACGCCTTCACGAGTGCGCTCATGCTGGTGCATGTCGCGCGCGAAGTGCCGATGAACGTACCGCTCGCCGCGGGGTTGGCGACGTATGCCCTCCTGGCCCTTGGGTTCGGCGCTCGGCTGTTCGGATCGCCGGTGCAGAGGTAGTTCCAGGGTTCCCTATTTCGTCGGTCTCACGCGACCCGCGATCGCGCGAGCATGGAGGGCTTCATGATCCGCACCCCGCGGCTGGAAATCGAATACTGCACGCAGTGCCGCTGGCTGCTTCGCGCCGCGTGGTTCGCGCAGGAGCTGCTGACGACGTTCCAGCAGGAGCTTGGCGAGGTCGCCTTGATCCCGGGCACGGGCGGCGTCTTCGAGGTGCGCGTTGACGGGGCGGTCGTCTGGTCCAGGGCCGAGGCGGGACGTTTCCCAGAGCTCAAGGAACTGAAGCAGCGCGTTCGCGACCTCGTCGCACCGGGCAGGCCGCTGGGCCATTCGGATGGCTGAGTCTTCACGGCACGTGCGCCGTGTACCACTTCAGTAAATCGATGTACAGCCGTCCCCACGTCGTTGTCTCGACGAGATGGGCATTTTCGTCGACGTTGACGAAGCCCTCCACGAGCACGAGATCCGATCGCGCGGCGACCGCCTCGAGCCCTGCCCGCAAGACGTGGCCGTCCTGGCGATCGATCACGGGGCCGGCGGGCTCGCATCGGCTGCAGTCGTAGCCCGGCACCACGTGGCCGACGTGGAGGCCGCCGAACTCCGTGAGCGTGCTGAACTCCGGCGGCGCGAACCAGTCGAAAAGGCCATCGGGCATTGCCGCCGGATCCAGCCGGCGCCAGCTCTCTTCGACGATGATGAAGGGATCGACCGCGAAATCGCGTCGCACGGCACGTCGAAGATCGTCGAGCAGCGCATGAAACGACTGCTGGTTGTCGTACCATTCGGCGCCGCCGTGCCACATGAACACGACCGGGCGGCCGTTGATCTTCAGCCGATACCGATCCGGCACCGTGGCGAAGTAACGCTTCCACTGCTGATCGTAGAAATAGAAAAAGCCACCCTCGCCGCGGCCTTCGGCGTCGGCGAGGTCGAAGCGCGGCGAGAGGCTCCATGCGTTGTGTCTCGCGAGGTTCTTCCGCAGCACTTCCGAGGTCGTGTCGTCGAAGAGCGCCACCTTCATGCGGCCGCCGTGCGCATCGATGGCGCGCAGAAGCGGGTCCAGCATGGCGGGGTCCGCGGCGCTGCCCAGACCCCAGCACGCCGCAGCGATCCAGGACAGTCCCGCGTCCGACGCCTGGCGGATTGTCGCATTCCACCAGCGCTGCTGCCGCGCGTCCCACGGCACGGTTGGCGCATAGATGGTCTGTGGCGGAAGCGTGTCGTACCACCAGGAGAACATCGCACCGTACTTGCCCGCGTTGCGCACCATCTGGGCGTCCAGAGCGGGAGCCGCCAGGCAAGCGGTCAGCAGCAGGCCGGCACACGCCAACACCACGTGTCTTGGAGCAGTCACAGGTCCCTCGGCGAACCGTCCATGTGAAGAGGCGGACCCAACAACCCGGCGCCGTTCGATGGCGCCGCTACAAGAGCAATGCAGCCTGGCAAGGCGAAGCCTCGATCGTCCGAGGCGCAGCCTCGCTAGAATACGACCCGGCCGTTGAGCGACGGCCGGACGCTGAAGCCGCTCAGATCGCCGCTCAGCGAGAGACCCTGTGCGCGCAAGGCGGGAACGACGGCGACGTTCGGCGTCACGTGAATGGCGACGTCTACTCCCACGATCGCGCCGGTGATGCGCTCGTTGACTACCGTTGGCACAGTGGGCTCCTGAAGGACGATGGCCGGGGCGTCCGAGAAGATTTCCCGCCTGAACGCCGTAAAGCTGAGGCCAGCGTAACATCCGACGCGAAGGCGTCGAGCGGCGCTGGTGTGAAAGCCGGCGAGCGCCGATACGCTGCGCCGCCTCGACGTGTACTCCGTCCGAATCTCGGCCGGCCGCCCGGAGATCACAACGCTCACGGTGTCGACGACCGACGAAGGGCCTCCAAGATCCATCTCGACGCCGGCGGACCAGCGCCCGGCGAGGAACGCGCCGGCGCCGATTGAGAACCCGCCGGCCGTCGCGTCGAGGACAGACGTCTCTCCCTCGTGAGAGAACCGCTTGATGTCGCGTGAGTATCCGCCCTGGACGAATGCGGTTTGCGCGCTCACCTGCGACGTCACGAGGCAGCACAGCGTCACGAGCACCACGCGCATCATCGGCTGTTCCGGGGCGATTCTACATTGAGCGATTGGGTACGCGCGGCGCTCGGGAGGATCCGACGGCACGGGGGCGTCAGACGCCTGGGCCAGACACGGACCAGTGCGGTCAGACCCCTGACTGTCGGTTACCCCGAGGTCAGACCCGAACCTGTCCGGAGGCCCAGGGCCCCCGCGCCCGGAACATTTGCTAATGTAGTATAGTATTAGTACAACAGAGAGGCGCGGCAGAACAGACCGCAGCCGGCCCCATTCATAGCCAGAACAGGAGGGCACGTATGGAACCCCTGCTGATCATCCTCGTTCCCGGCATCCTGGGGGGCATTGTCATGGCCTTGCTCCTTGTCACCCGCCGCATCGCGATCCGGCGGCCGGTTGGCGACCGGCATCTCGAACCGCCGTCGCCCACGCTCATCAACATGGCGCACATCCGCGTCGAGGGTGTCGGCGGCCTGGGGATGGTGGCGGCAGTCGTGGCGGTTGCAGTCGTACAGCCGCACATCCGCGCCGCCATGGTCATTGCCGCGGTTCTTGGCGTTGGCCTGGCCCTGCTGCTGATTGCCC
>JBOGIX010000797.1:0-4317 GCA_050744685.1 Vicinamibacterales bacterium
ACTGCTGGCTGAGAGCCGCTGCGAACTGGTCATTCCGACGTTAATCCAGCGCGAGCTGATTCAGACGGCCGATGCGCCGCTTCGGCAGAGCCAGCAGACCTGGCGGGAGTGGATCTATCGGCAGGCCTTTCACATGGGCCGGCACCCGATCGGCTTCGAAGTCCAGAAAGTGCTCGCGGCCGTCGACCGCTTCCGCGCGCGCCGCGGCGAGGCGGCAAAGATCGGCGTCGTCGGCTATGCCGAGGGCGGTCTGATTGCCTTCTATGCCGCTGCCATCGACACGCGCATCGATGGCGCGCTCGTGAGCGGCTATTTCGATCGCCGCGGGCGCGTGTGGGAAGAGCCGATCGATCGCAACATCTGGAGCCTGCTCGAACGGTTCAGCGATGCCGAGATCGCCACGCTCGTCCTGCCGCGCCACCTGGTCATCGAGCACGCTGACGTTCCATCATTTAGCAGCAGCAAGGGCGCCTGGCAGACGCCGTCCGGGGCATCGGTTCGCGCCGAGTTCGATCGCATTCCCGTCGTTGCAGCGTTTCCCAAACCCTCTCTCGTAACGGGCGACCGCGATCGGCCGGTCGCCGCGATATCAACGAAGGCGCTCGGCGATCTTGCCAGACGCCTGGGCTTCACGCTGACGACGCGGACGGCCGGCACGCTCACCGACCGCCGGCAGCGATTCGATCCGGCTGCGCGCCACGCCAGGGCGGTGCTCGAAATGGAGCGGTACGTCCAGGCATTGGTGCGAGGGGCCGAGCATGTTCGCGATCGGGCGTTTCTCTACACCGTCCTGCCCGAATTGACGGCCCTGAAGTGGAATACCGAGAAGTCGCGGCCGACATGGCCGGCGGACAAGTTCATCGAAGGCGCGCGTCCCTATCGCGAGCGCTTTCGTAAAGACGGCATCGGGGCATTCGATGTCCCGTACGTGCCGCTCAACCCTCGGACGCGCAAGGTCGGTGAGACGGACAAATGGACGGCGTGGGATGTCGTCCTCGATGTCTGGCCCGACGTGTTCGCGTGGGGCGTGATCGTGATTCCGAAGGAGATCGCCGCCGGCGAGCGGCGGCCCGTGGTCGTGGTGCAGCACGGCCGCAACGGGCTGCCGCGCGAGACCATCGATCGGCACGTGCCGTTCTACAACGATTTCGGATCGGCGCTCGCCGATCGCGGCTTCGTCGTCTTCGCACCGCACAATCTGTATCGCGGCGAGGATCGATACAGGTGGCTCAGTCGAAAGGCCAACACGATTCGCGCCACGCTGTTCTCGTTCATCCTCGGCCAGCACGAGCGCATTCTCGACTGGCTCGGATCGCTGCCCTTCGTCGATGCCGATCGCATCGCGTTCTACGGTCTGAGCTACGGCGGCGAGACGGCCGTCCGTATTCCGGCGATTCTCGAGAAGTACGCGCTGTCAATCTGCTCCGGCGACTTCAACCAATGGACGCGCAAGGTCGCCGCCACCGACCAGCCCTTCAGCTTCATGCGCACGATCGAGTGGGAGATGCCGTACTGGAACTGGGGCCACACGTTCGACTATGCGGAGATGACTTACCTGATCTTCCCGCGTCCATTCATGGTCGAACGTGGCCATCTCGATCTGGTCGGGCGCGATCAGTGGGTCGCGCACGAGTACGGCAAAGTCCAGTTCCTCTATGCGCAGCTCGGTCTGGCCGATCGGACGGAAATCGAGTATTTCCAGGGAGGCCACAGCATCAACGGCCAGGGCACGTTCGCGTTCCTGCACAAGCACCTGCGGTGGCCAGCGCCCAAGTGAGGCGTTCATGGCGATCTTCGGCGCGCACATGCTGCTGTACACCACCGAGCCCGAGAAGCTACGCGCGATGCTGCGCGACGTGTTCGGGCTAAGGCACGTCGACGCCGGCGACGGCTGGCTGATCTTCGCGTTGCCGCCGTCAGAGCTCGGCGTGCATCCCGCTGAGGGCCCGACGCACGAGTCGGGCATGCGGCACCAGATCTCGTTCATGTGCGACGACATTCACGAGACCGTCAAGGATTTGCAGTCGACGGGCGTCGAGGTGAAGGGCGACCCTGAGGACGAGGGCTACGGGATCACGGTGATGCTCGGACTACCCGGCGGCGTCGAGGTGCAGCTGTATCAGCCGCGGCATCCGATGGCCATCGCCCCGCCCGCCGCGCCCACCATCAAGTTGTAGGCCTCAATGAGTGTCGGGCGCTACCTGCTGAGTCTGCCTGAACGGCTTGTGCGGTCCACCCTCGGCGTGACCGCCGGCGTCGCGCGCGAGGTCGGCGAGCTCGCCTTGCCTGAGGGTGTCCGGCGAACCCAGCTCTATCAGAACATCGTCGACACCACGCTGCGGTTCGTCATCGAGCACGTCGGCGGCGCCGAAGGCGTGTATCCGGATGAGGCGGCGCTGCCGGAAGACTTCCTGAAGCGGCGAACCGCCGGCAACGCCATCGAGCTGCTTGGCATCGTCGCCTTGCGCGCCTCCCCGGTGTGGGTGCTGGCGGCGATGGCCGACGCGTCCGGCTTCGGGCGCGTCCTCGTTCCGGAAATCGCAACGGCGCTCAAGGAGCAGGGGCTGCTCGATCCCGGCGGCCAGTTCACGACGGTGGACGAGATGCTGAACGGCCTCGAGCGAACCTCGTCCCGCCTCGCGTCAACGATGAACACGCCGCCGCTCGACGTGGCGTCGTTGCGCGCGGACCTGCAGGCGATCCGCGACGAGGCCCGCGGCCTCAAGCCGGCATCCCTGCCGTCGCGCGAGAGCATCACTGGTGCGTGGACGCAGCTCAAGACGGTCTCGGAGCAGCAGCAACGGTCGATCTTCGAGACGTCGTCCATGATCGCCCTCACCGCGGCGTCGCGGACGACGAGGCTGGTCGGCGAATCACTGATTGGTCACTATCGCGAGACGCTCACCGAGATACAGCAGCAGGGATATGTCGCCTACGCGACGACGCAGATGCGGCCGTACATTCGTGCGGCGCTGACGCAGTTCACGCCGTCGCGGCCGACGCTCACGCAGCGCCTGCTTGACTGGAGGGCGGCCAGGAAGAACAGGGGACCGACTCGCTCGCCGCGACATGGTTTGTGAAAAAGCGCTGATGTTTCGCAAGTACCTCATCGATCTGTTGACAAATGAGCCACGTTCCGTTTCATCGGTGGCACGGGAGCTCGGGCTCAGACGAGCTCACGTCGAAGACGACCTGCGCCACGCGATCCGATCCGCCCGTACCCAGGGGCAGAAAGTACAAGTCTTACCCGCGCGCTGCAAAACGTGCGATTTCGTATTCGGCGAAGACAAGCTGTCGAAGCCGAGCCGGTGCCCCGCATGCAAGGGCACGCGACTGTTCGAGCCGATGATCCGCATCTCCGCAGATTCCGAATAGGCGACATTGACATGTAACACACATGCGAGCATGCTAGTCACATGTCGAGAATGGTGCAAATCCGTAACGTCCCCGACGCGCTGCACCGCAAGCTCAAAGTGAGGGCGTTGGACTCGGGCCAGACCCTCTCGGACTATCTCCTGGCCGAACTCGAGCGGCTGGCCGCGCGGCCCACGCGCGAGGAGATGTTGGCCCGGCTCCACCGGCGAAAGCGCGTGACCCTGAAGACCCCGGCCGCGGTGATTATTCGCGGCGAGCGCGAGTCGGCATGATTGTCGTCGACGCGTCGGCTCTGCTGGAGTTTCTTCTGCAGACCTCGCTTGGCGCACGAGTCGAGGCCCGCCTCTTCGGCGAGGAGGACGAACTGCACGCGCCACACCTCCTGGACGTCGAGATCGCTCAAGGTCTTCGACGCCTCGTGCGGACCGGTGAAGTCTCTTCCGGCCGTGCCGAGGAAGCGATTGCGGATCTCACTGACCTCGATCTCCATCGTCATGCGCACCTCGATCTTCTGGATCGTGCGTGGAAGCTGCGAGACAACATCAGCGCATACGACGCAGTGTACGTCGCGCTCGCCGAAGCGATTGAGGCGCCAATCGTCACCTGCGACGGTCCGCTCGCCAAGGCGCCCGGACACCGCGCCCGGATCGAAGTGATCGTTTGATTCTGGTTGACTGGAAGGACTCTCAACGCGAGTTCGAATCCAGCCGGACCCGCGACGATCAGCGTTCCCGCGATCTCGCCTTCAGGCCGGCGCGTGAATCGACGCCCCATCCCTTGATCTAGTACGACACCTGGCCCAGAGTGAATGTCGCCAGAAGGGAGTACGCCCGCAGGGCCTCTTCCTCACCGAAGCCGGCGCTTTCAAGTGAGGTCAGCGTAATCTCCATTGGTCGGAAGACTGCTGCTGGAAGTACGTCCGCCGACTCGACCAGCGAAACG
>JBOGIX010000798.1:0-4609 GCA_050744685.1 Vicinamibacterales bacterium
ATTCTACCCTTCGACACGAGCGCGCGGCGAAACATCGCTCTGAAGTTCATACCGCTTACTGGCGCGAACCCCGCGTAAGTGCCGTGGCCGCGACCTCGGGGCCGGGCAGGCCGCCTGAGCGTGGCGCGGATCCTGCTATGCTCTGCCGCGCATGCTCTCGAAGATTCTCACGCCGGAGCAGGATGAGCTGCTGAAGCAAGAGCGTCGAGTCCTGGCCCGGCTGCGCACCGCGTTGGCGCGGTTCGACGCCGCGCCGGACCACCAGGAGGCGCTCGAACGGTCCATCGAACAGCTCGACGAGCTGTTCCTGCTCGTCGTCGTCGGCGAGTTCAACGCCGGCAAGAGCGCGTTCATCAACGCGCTCCTCGGCAGCCGCGTGGTGCCGGAAGGCGTCACGCCGACCACGGCTCAGATCAACGTGCTGCAATACGGCGACATCGTCGAGCGGCACGCGCGCGAAGCCAACCTGCACGTCATCACCGCGCCGGCGCCGCTGCTGCGCGAGATCCATATCGTCGACACTCCGGGAACGAACGCGATCATCCGCGAGCACGAAGCGATCACGGCGGACTTCGTGCCGCGGTCGGACCTCGTGCTGTTCGTCACGTCCGCGGATCGGCCGTTCACCGAAACCGAGCGGGCGTTCCTCGAGCAGGTGCGCGGCTGGGGCAAGAAGGTTGTCGTCGTCATCAACAAGGTGGATATTCTCGAGGGGCCCGACGAAGTCGAGGCCGTTCGCGCGTTCGTCGCCGGGAGCGCGCATTCCCTGCTGGGATTCAGCCCCGAGATCTTTCCCGTCAGCGCGAAGCTGGCGCTGCGCGCCAAGCAGGGCGAGCCGCAGGCGTGGATGGCGAGCGGCTTCGACCTGCTCGAGGCATACATCGCGACCACGCTCGACGCTCCCGGGCGTGTCCACCTGAAGCTGCTGAATCCGCTCGGCGTTGGCGCGTCGCTGACCGAGCGGCACGCCGGGTTCGTGCGCGACCGGCTGGGCCTTCTCAAGGGAGACTTCGAGACGCTCGACGAAGTCGAGCGGCAGCTCGCGGTCTACGAGGAGGATCTCACGCGCGATTTCGAGTTCCGCATGTCGGATCTCGACCGCATCCTGCTCGAGATGGAACGGCGCGGCCACGACTACTTCGACGAGACGATGCGGATCGGGCGGGTGATGGATCTGCTCAATCGCAGCCGCGTGCAGCAGGGATTCGAGCACCAGGTGGTCGCCGACGCGCCGCAGCAGATCGAGCGCAAGGTCGGCGAGCTGGTGGACTGGCTGGTCGACGCGGATCTTCGCCAGTGGCAGGCGGTCACGGCGCACCTGTCCGAGCGCCGCCGCCAGTATCGCGATCGCATCGTCGGCGAGGAGGGGGGCGCGCGCTTCCACTACGACCGCACGCGCCTGATCGACGCGGTCACGCGCGAGGCGCAGCGCGTCGTGGAATCGTACGATCGGCGGAAGGAAGCCCAGGAGCTTGCCGACGGCGCGCGCAACGCGGTCGCCGCGGCGGCAGCGGTGGGGGCAGGCGCGGTCGGGCTCGGCACGATCGTCACGGTCGCCGCCACCACGGCCGCGGCCGACGTCACCGGCATCATCCTCGCCTCGGTCCTCGCGGCCATCGGCTTCTTCATCCTGCCGGCGAAGCGGCAGAAGGCGAAGGAGGAGATGCGGCAGAAGATCGCCGACGTGCGCGCACGGCTGTCGACGGCGCTGCGCGATCAGTTCGCCAAGGAGATCGGTCGAAGCGGCGATCGCATCCGCGAGGGGATCGCGCCCTACAGCCGGTTCGTGCGCGCCGAAGGAGACAAGCTGAAGGCGGTCGAGAAGGAGCTGCGCGAGATCGACAACGAGCTGTCGGCCCTGCGCGTCAGGATCGAGCGGATTGCGGCGTAGGTGAAGGAGCCAGGCGAATTACGCCCGGCCCCAGAACGAGCGTTTTACTTGATCGTCCACATGTAGATCATGCGGCCGTTCACGTCCTGCGTCTTCTCCGGCGGCCACGTCGAGCCCATGTCGAAGCTGTGCGACACGATGCGCGTGCCGGGCTTCAGCTGCTTGAGCTTCGGCATCAGCTTCACGTTCAACGACGGCAGCAGATAAAGAGTGATCACGGTGGCCGGGCTCAAGTCGGTCTCGAACAGGTCCTGGTTGAGGAACTTCGCCTTGTTGCCGACGTTGGCCTTGGCCAGGTTGGCGTTCGCTTCCTTGATGCGCTCGGGGTTGATGTCGATGCCGACCGCCGTGGCGCCGAATTTCTGTGCCGCCGTAATAGGAATGCGCCCGTCGCCCGAACCGAGATCATAGACAACGTCCTTGGCCGTCACGTTGGCCATCTGCAGCATCGCATCGACGACTTCCTGCGGCGTCGGGACATAAATGACATCGGGGTCCCGCAGCTTCCCCTGCTGCGCCGCCTGCTGCGCCGCCGCCGGCGCTGCCCATGCCACCAGCACGAGCAGGGCCGCCAATCTCATGAATCGCACTCGCATCCGTGGTGCTCCTTTCACGCAGTTGGGAGTGAGTGTATCAAATCAGGTTCCAGCTTCCGGCTTCCCACTTCCGGGTTCCAGGGCAACCCGCCCCATGCCCGGTCGTCATTCAGTAACATTGCCCCAGGGCCGCAACAGGCCGCCGGCGAGGACAAGAGAGGCCAAGCAACCCAATGCCGCAAGATGGCCTTAGGGCCGCAATAGGCCGCCCGCGAGGACAAGAAATGAGCGATGCACGCGCGCCCGTCTACGCCCGGCTGCAGTCACTCGGCATCCAGTACGACGTCTTCGAGCACCCGCCGGTCTTCACTGCGGAGGAGGCGGCGGCGCACTGGGCGCGGCTTCCTGGCGCGGCGGTCAAGAACCTGTTCCTGCGGAACAAGAAGGGCGATCGGCATTACCTCGTGATCATCGGCATCGAGAAGCAGGCCGATCTCCGGCGGCTGGTGCAAGTCATCGGCGACGATCGCCTCAGCTTCGGATCGCCGGAGCGGTTGATGAAGCACCTCGGAGTGACGCCGGGCAGCGTCTCGCCCTTCGGCCTGATCAACGACCACCCCCACTCGGTCAACGTCATCGTCGACAGCGACTTGCGGACCGCAGACCGATTGATCTTCCACCCGAACGACAACACGGCGAGCCTGACCATCTCAGGCGCGGACTTCGTGAAGTTCCTCGAGCAGCAGGGAAATGCGGTGAGGTGGGTGAGGCTGTAGCCTTATCACTTAGTCAAACTCCCAACGCCCAACCTCCAACTCCCAAGCCGCATAGTTCGAACGAGCTTGGTGAAAGCCGCCGCAACCAGCTCGTTGCTACGGCCTTCGCCCGGCTCTCCCGAGCCACGCGCTTTGGGCGTTGGGAGTTGGAGGTTGGGAGTTGACGAGAATTCTGGCAGCTACGACTCTGCCCGTTTCGGCCTCATGTTGGCGGCGAGGATGCGCTTGCGCAGGCGGATGTGGCTCGGCGTGACCTCGACGAGCTCGTCGTCGTTGATGAACTCGATGGCCTGCTCGAGACCGAGCTTGCGTGGGGGAATCAGCCTCACCGCTTCGTCGGCGGTCGAGGCGCGCATGTTCGTCTGCTTCTTTTCTTTCGTCACGTTGACGTCGAGGTCGTTGGCGCGGGCGTTCTCGCCGATGATCATGCCTTCGTAGACCGGCGCGCCCGGCTCGATGAAGATCTCGCCGCGCTCCTGCAGGTTCCAGATCGCGTACGCCGTCGCCACCCCGGTGCGATCGGCCACCAGCGCACCGGTCAGCCGCGCCTGAATGGCGCCGTGCCAGGGCTCCCATCCGGCGAACAGGTGGTTCATGATGCCGGTGCCCTTCGTTTCCGTGAGGAACTGCGAGCGGAACCCGATGAGGCCGCGGGCCGGAATACGGAACTCCATGCGAATGCGCCCGCTGCCGTGGTTGACCATCTTCGTCATCGTGCCGCGGCGCATGCCGACCTGCGCGATGACCACTCCCTGGAACTCTTCGGCAACGTCGATCACCAGGTCCTCGACCGGCTCCATGACCTTGCCGTCAACCGCCTTGGTGACGATGTCGGGGCGCGAGACCTGCAGCTCGAAGCCCTCGCGCCGCATCATCTCGATCAGGATCGACAGCTGCAGCTCGCCGCGGCCGAGCACCTTCATCTGCTCGGGCGTGTCGGTCGGCTCGACCTTGATCGAGACGTTGCCGAGCAGCTCGCGATCGAGCCGGTCCTTGATCTGGCGCGACGTCACGAACTGGCCGTCGCGTCCGGACATCGGCGACGTGTTGACGCCGAAGATAATCGACACCGTCGGCTCGTCGACCGCGATCGGCGGCATCGGCGCGGGGTGTTCCGGGTCGGTGATGGTTTCGCCGATCGTGATCTCCTCGATACCGGCCAGGCACACGATGTCGCCGGCGGCGGCTTCCTCGATGTCGACCCGCTTCAGCCCTTCGAAGGCGAACAGCTTGGTGACCTTGGTCGGCTGAATGCTTCCGTCCAGCTTGCAGACCACGACCTGGTCGCCGACTTTCACCCGGCCGTTGAAGATGCGGCCGATCGCGATCCGCCCGACATAATCGCTCGAGTCGAGGTTCGCCACGAGCAGCTGGAGCGGTGCGCCGGGATTGCCTCGCGGCGGCGG
>JBOGIX010000799.1:0-2455 GCA_050744685.1 Vicinamibacterales bacterium
GATGTCGATGCGGCGGCCGAGCGCATCAAGGCGAACGGCGGGCAGATCCTCAACGGTCCGATGGAGGTCCCCGGCGGCGACCGCATCGTCAACGCGATGGATCCGCAGGGCGCGGCATTCGGGCTGCATTCGAGGAAGGCGCAGTAACACCGGCGTGATCCAGGATGTTCGGAGATAACTGAGGCGGAGCTCCTCCGCCTCGGTTTCCTCTGCATTTCCCGTCTCCCCTTCAGTTTCCTCTCCACCCTCTCTGTCTTCGCGGCTTCCTGAATCAAGCTCGACCATCCGCACACCGTTGCAGTCATGCACGCGGTTCGAGGGTACCCGGTACTGCAGGACAGTAAGCAACACGTCGACGTGAGACGTAGGCATTGCAATGGGCATGTGTGTACGGAGAGGTCATGCTGGCTGGAGGGTCGTGCGGGTTGGCGTCACTGCGATCGCGCTCGGAGTGTCCGGCTGCGCGGATCGCGAGGAGGGGCAGGCAGCTGACGCTGCGGCCCAGGTCGGGCTCGAGCCGCCGGCAGTCGCTGCCGTCCAGGCCAGGGAAGGCACGGTCCCACTGCGCGAACGGCTGACAGGGACGGTTCGCGCCTCCGGCGAGGTCGCCATCTTTCCGCAGGTCAGCGGCCGTGTGGCCGAGGTGTTCGCGCAGAACGGCGACGCGGTCACCAAAGGAGAGCCGCTCGTTCGCATCCAGGCGCCGGGATCGCAGGCGCAAGTGACGCAAGCCAGCTCGGCCTTGACGGCCGCTCGAGCCAGCCTCACCCAGGCCGAGGCCGAACGCCGCCGGCTCGCCGCGGAATACGAGCGCCAGAAGACGCTGGGCGATCAGGGTCTCGTGCCGCAGAACATTGTGGACACGCTGCGCTCGCAGCTCGATGCCGCGCAGGCCGCCATGGCGAACGCGCGCGCGCAGGTCGAGGTTGCCGCCGCCACGGTGACCGAGCAGCGCGAAGTCCAGGCGCAGACCGTGATCCGGGCGCCGATCAGCGGGCGAGTCGGCCAGCGCAATGCCGAAGTCGGCATGCTCGCCGATACCCAGGTTCCACTCTTCATCGTCGGGCGGCTCGAGAACGTGCGGGTCGAGGTGCCGGTCACGCAGGACGTCCTCGCGCGAATCCGCCCGCGGCAGCGCGTGGAGATCCGCACGGGCAACGGCCAGTCGGCGCCGATCGAGGCGCGGGTGTCGCGCATTTCCCCGTTCCTGCAAGCCGGATCGTTCAGCGCGGAAGTGGAGATCGACGTGCCGAATGAAGCCGGAACCCTCGTTGCGGGCATGTTCGTCACGGTCGACATCTTCCACGGCGAGAGTGAGCCGGCGACGCTCGTGCCGACGAGCGCCGTGTACGAGCACGGCGCAACGGGGCAGCGCGGGGTCTTCGTGGCCGATGGACCGCCTCCGCCGCTTCCCGCAAGCATGGCGCCCGGCGGCAGCCGGCCGCCGCCCATCGCGGTCCCGTTCCGTGCCGTCGAGATCGTGGCCGAGGCGGCGCAGACCGTTGGCGTGGAAGGCGTCAAGCCGGGCGAATGGGTGGTCGTCATCGGCCAGCACCTCCTGTCGCGCACCGCCGAAGGCGCGCCCGACGCGCGCGTGCGCCCGATGGAGTGGGACCGCATCCTGGAGCTGCAGCAGCTGCAACGCGAGGATCTGCTCGAGGACTTTCTCGACCGCCAACGCGCGGCTGGCGCCGGGGGAGGGCGCTGATGTCGATTACCGACACCTCGCTGCGCCGCCCGGTCGCCGTCACGATGGCCTATCTCATCGTCGTGACGTTCGGAGTGGTGGGCTTTTTGTACCTCCCCGTCGATCTCCTCCCGGAGATTGATTTCCCGCGTCTGTCCGTCTCCGTCACCTACAGCAACGTTGGCCCGGAGGAGATGGAGACGATTGTCACCGACCCGCTGGAGAACGCGCTCTCCAGCATCCCCGATCTCGAGCGGATGACGTCGCAGTCCGAGGAGGGGCGAAGCCGCGTCACGCTGGAGTTCGCGCAAGGCACGGACATCTCCGAGGCCGCCAACGACGTGCGCGCGGCGCTCGACCGGCTGCGCGATCAGCTGCCGCCCGAGGCCGATCCCCCGTCCATCTGGAAGTTCGATCCGAGCGCCCAGGAGATCATCACCCTCTCGGTCGCCTCCACGCGCGATCTCGCCGGGACGACGCAGCTGCTCGAGCGGGAGATTTCGCAGCGGTTCGAGCAGATTCCGGGGGTGGGGTCGATTTCGATCGCCGGCGGCGTCTACCGCGAGATTCAGGTGCGGCTGCTGCGCGATCGGCTGAGAGCCGCCGGCCTCACCGCCAGCGATGTGGGCGACGCGCTGGCCCGCGAGAACGTTCAGCTCCCGGGCGGCAACGTCCGCGAAGGCATCAACGATCTCTACATCCGCACCCTCGGCGAGTACGAGTCGCTCGACCAGATCGCGTCGACCGTCGTGGCGCTCCGGGAGAATC
>JBOGIX010000800.1:0-2707 GCA_050744685.1 Vicinamibacterales bacterium
GCGGCGGGGATCGTCGCGGCCGCGTTCGGCGCCGGACTCGCGCCCGCCCCGCCAGGACTGGTCGAGCCGGGCGCGCCGCAGCCGGCGGCGTTTGCCTCGATCGCCTCTGCCGCCATCGTGGCGCTCAGCATCCTTCCATTCTCGATGCGCCGCCACGGCTCGCACCGGCGCGTGTGGATGGCCATTGCCGCGACCGCGCTGGTCGCAGGGCTGGCGTCGTATTCGATCAGCACCGCCCGCACCCGCGCGTGCACGGCGCGTTATGCCGGGCGCGTGGTGATCGCCGGCACCGAGCTCACGCCGCTCGGCGTGAAGTACAAGGAGGCGAATCCCGATCAGCCGCGCGACGAATTGCTGTTCGACGCGGCCGGCGATGCGTCGAAGATTTGGACCCGCGCGTCGATCGATCGCTGCCGGACCATCATCGGCGCCACCTACTACCTCTGGATCCCGTTCCTCGTCGTCTGCCTGCTGGCAGCCGTGCAGGCGATGCCTGCCGGCGCGATCGCAGCCGGAACCGGCCTTGCGCCCGTGGCGTCGCCACCGGCGCCGGAGATCCGCTACGACGCCTTCGTCAGCTATCGGCACGGCGGCGCCGACGGCGAGGTGGCGCGCGAGCTGCTCGACATGCTGGAAGCAGACGGTTACCGGATCGCCATCGACGAGCGCGACTTCCCCGCGAACGCCAGCTTTCTCGAAGAGATGGAGCGGTGCGTCCGCGAGAGCCGTTTCACGATTGCCATCATCTCGGCACGTTATCTCGAGAGCGGCAACTGCCAGGAAGAGGCGATCGTCTGCAAGGTGCTCGACATGGACGCGCGCCGGCGCCGCCTGATCCCGTTCGTGATCGAACCGGTGCCCATGCCGGCGTGGCTGTACGGGCTCGTCGGCATCTACACGGCGAAGGCGGAGCCGCTCGTCGATCCCATCGACAAGCTGAAGGCGACACTCGGCACGCCGATGGCCCGCGGCAGGGCGGCGCCTACGCTCACGGTTCCGTGAAGTCGTAAATCAGGACCTTCTGCCAGTATTTCGCGCAACCGTCCCTGAAAGCGTCGTGCTTCGGGTGCGTCTGATAGGCGTCGTGCGCGACCTTGTCGCGGAACACGACGGAAACGCCATAGGAATACGAGCGGTCGATGACCGGGCGATCCGTCTCGGCCGGGACGCCCTTGTAGGCGCGTTCGATCGTCTCGATCGACAGCAGGTTGTCGAGGCCGCGGACGAATGCGGCGCGGTCGCTGTCGGACAGATCGTCCTTCAGCCAGAAGAACACGTTGTGCACGAACATGCGTCGATGAAAATCAGGAGCGAGCGGACCGCGGCGGCCCCGTGGACGCTCTGACGGAGAGTTGATGGGGCAGGGTGACGGAGACCGGCTCGATCTCGTCGCCCCGGAGGATCTCCAGCAGCAGGCGCACGGTGCCCTCGCCGATCTCGCGCATCGGCTGCGAGATCGTGGTGAGCGGCGGATCGATGTGCCTGGCGAACTTGATGTCGTCGAAGCCCACCACCGAGAGATCCTCCGGCACGCGGAGCCGATGCCGCCGCGCGACGGTAATCACCCCGATGGCCATTTCGTCGTTGAAGCAGAATATCGCAGTCGGCGGATCCGGCCGGGCGAGCAGCCCCTCGGCCAGCAGCGCACCCGACTCGATCGTGAAGTCCCCGTGGCGGACGATCAGCTCGCCTTCGGCGCCGGCCGCTCGCGCCCGGCCCTCCGTGCCAGCCAGGCGGTCGCGACTGAGCGGACTGATGAGCGGCCCGGTGACCACGCCGATGCACCGATGTCCCAGCGTGTACAAGTGGTCCATCGCATCGGCCGCGGCCGCGCCGTTGTCGATGTGCACGCTCGCGACCCCCAGCGCCGGGCTGTACTCGCAGCCGTGCACGACCGGCGCGCAGCGCGGCGCCATCTCCGCCACCAGCTCCGCCGCCGGCTTCGGTATGCGATGGCCGAGGAAGATCAGGCCGTCGGCTTCCTTGCGCTTCAGCATCCGGGCGTAGCGCTCTTCGTGCTGCTCGTCGTGCTGCGTGTTGCCGAGCAGGACCGTGTAGCCGGCACGCTGCGCCGCGCCTTCGATGCCCTGGATGATCAGGGAGAAGAACGGATTCGAAATGTCCGGGACGGTGACGAGGATCTTGTCCGACTTGCGGGTGCGCAGGTTCCGCGCCACAGAGTTCGGGGCGTAGCCCAGCTCCTGGACCGTCGCGAGCACCCGCCGGCGCGTTTCCGGCGACACGACGCCCGGGCGGCTCAGCACCCGGGATACCGTCGACGCAGAGACGCCCGCGCGCCTCGCCACTTCGTAGATGTTGGGGACGGCCTGTCCGCCGGGGGAGGGTGCCAAGGGGTGGATGATATCCCAGCTTCCAGCTTCCAGCTTCCCGCTTCCAGCTGTCCGTTCCCAGCCGCCGGCTCCCAGCTTTCAGCTGGACGACTGGCCTCAGGGCGAACCAGCTGGAAGCTGGTAGCTGGAAGCTGGAAGCTGGAAGCTGGTAGCTGGAAGCAGTCGTCCGTCGTATTATCCGCGGACGCCTATGAAACCAACCGATTCGCTTTCGCGCGCCGCCTGGCCCGTGCTCGGCGGTGCGCTCGCCGTGGTTTTGCTGTCGTACTCGCTGGTCGTGGCCCAGGGGCCGCCCGCAAATGCGCCCGATCAGAGTGGGGCGCCGGTGCAGGCTCCGCAACCGGCCCAGATGACCG
>JBOGIX010000801.1:0-5862 GCA_050744685.1 Vicinamibacterales bacterium
ACAATGCCGAGGCGCACCTCGAGCTCGCGCTCGCGCTCGAAAAGAGCGGCGCCGACGCCGAAGCCAGACGTCACTTCGCCGAGGCCCGCAAACTCGCGCCCCGTCTTCGCCGCCCTGCTCGCCAATGACGTTCAGGCAATTCACCGGCGCAGCCTCGCTGGCTGCCATCGTCGCAACTGTCGCTCTTCTTGCGGAAGGACGCCAGGACCGGCCGCTTGGTTTCTCGTTCACCGAGATCGCCGGGCGCGCAGGCCTGACCGCGCCGACGATCTATGGCGGACGCCAGACCAACCGATATCTGCTCGAGACGACCGGCACCGGCGCCGCCGCCATCGATTACGACGCCGACGGCTGGCTCGACTTCTTCATCGTCAACGGCACGACGCTGGAGGGCTTCCCGAAAGGACAGGAGCCGACCAGCCACCTGTATCGCAACCGGCACGACGGCACGTTCGAGGATGTGTCCGCAAGGGCGGGCCTGTCGCTGAGCGGGTGGGGACAGGGGGCCTGCGTCGGGGACTACGACAACGACGGCTTCGAGGATCTCTTCGTCACGTTCTGGGGTTCGAACAGACTGTTCAGGAACCGCGGCGATGGCACGTTCGACGAGACCACCAGAACGGCGGGGCTCGACACGTCCCGGCGCTGGGGTGCGGGGTGTGCGTTCCTCGACTACGATCGCGACGGCCGCCTCGACATCTTCGCCGCGAACTACATCGATCTCGACCTTGCCAGCACGCCAGTACCCGAATCGGGATTGTGCCGTTACAAGGGAGTACCCGTGGCGTGCGGACCTCCCGGCCTGCCAGGCGGCAAGAACATCCTGTACCACAACGAGGGAGGCGGTCGCTTCACCGATGTGTCGGTCGCATCCGGCATCACGCGTGCGAACGGCACCTACGCCCTGGGCGTCAGCACGTTCGATTTCGACGATGACGGGTGGGTCGATTTGTATGTCGCCAACGATTCGAACCCGAGCGCGTTGTACCGGAACAATCACGACGGCACGTTCACCGACATCGGCGTGCGCGCGGGCTGCGCCTACAGCCAGGACGGCAAGCCGCAGGCGGGCATGGGCGTGGCCATCGGCGATTACGATCGCGACGGGCGGATGGACATCTTCAAGACGAACTTCGCCGGCGACACGTCGACCCTCTACGCGAACACGGGCAAGGGACTGTGCGACGATCGGACGTTCGCGAGCGGCATCGGCCGGAACACCCGCTGGCTCGGGTGGGGTGTGGCCTTTCTCGATCTCGATCTCGACGGCTGGCTCGACCTGTTCCTCGTGAACGGCCATGTCTATCCCGAGGTCGAGCAGCTGAAGACGGAGGCCGGCTACAAGCAGCGCAAGGTGGTGTACCGCAACCTCGGCAACGGGCGTTTCGAGGACATCACGGAACGATTGGGATCGCCCGTCACGGACCCGAAGGCCGGCCGCGGCGCTGTATTTGCCGACTTCGACAATGATGGCGACGTTGACGTCCTGGCGACCAACGTTCACGACACGCCCGATCTCTATCGCCTCGACCTCCGCGAGCCGCGCAACTGGCTGACCGTGCGGCTGGTGGGCGTGAAATCGAACCGCAGCGCCATCGGCGCGAGGCTGCGGGTGACTGCCGGCGGAACGACCCAGGTCGACGAAGTTCGCGGCGGCGGCAGCTACTACGCTCAGAACGATCTGCGTCGTCATTTCGGGCTCGGAGCCGCCACCGGGGTCGAGCGTGTGGAAGTGCGCTGGCCGAATGGCCTCGAAGAGGGATGGGTCGACGTCGCCATCAACAAGGTGACGACGCTGACCGAAGGCACCGGAGAACCGCTCCGGGCAACCGCGGAGCGGCGGTGAACATCAGCCTGCAGGCGGTCGTGTTTGCCGCGGCGCTCGCCAGCCAGGCGCAGACGCCGGCGGGCGATCTCGCGGAAGCGCGGCGCCTGATCGATGCCGGCGACCCGAGGGGTGCGCTGCGCCAGCTGCAGGTCTTGCGTAGCGACGCCGATCCCGATCGGCGGACGAAGATCGATCTGCTGCTTGGCGTCGCCCACTATCACGCCGACGATCCGGCGAAGGCCGTGGAGACGCTGGCGCCGATCGTCGAGCGGCTTGCGCCCGGATCGATCGAACGCCGCGAAGCGGAGCAGGTCCTCGGTCTGTCGCTCTTCGTGACCGGCCGATACGCGGACGCCGTGCCGCGCCTCGAGGCGACCCGTCTGTGGGCGCCCGAGAACCTCGAGCTCGCATACGCGCTCGGCCAGGCCTACATTCAGACGCAGCGTGCAGACGATGCGCGTCGCGCGCTCGCGCCGGTCTTTGGTGTGGCCCCCGATTCGGCAGCCGCACACCTCCTCGTCGCGCAGACGATGATCCGCCTGGAAGCGGAGTCGCCGGCGGAAGCCGAGCTGCAAAAGGCCGCGGCCAAGGATCCGAAGTTGCCGGCGGTCAACCAGCTGCTCGGACAGCTGGCGCTGTTCCGTGGACGGCTGGACGACGCCGTGCAGCTGACGCGGCGCGAGCTCGCGATCAATCCGGCCAACGCCATGGCGTTCTCGCAGCTCGGCGATGCGTTCGTGCGGCAATCGAAGTGGGACGAGGCGATCGCGGCGCTGAGGAAGTCGATCTGGCTCAATCCCTACTACAGCGCTCCGTATATCCTGCTCGGCCGGGCCTACGCGAAGAAGGATCGACCCGCCACCGCCGAAGCCATGTTCCGGCAGGCCATCCAGTACGATCCAAACAATCGAACGGCGCACTACCTGCTCGCCCAGCTTCTCCAGCAGCTTGGCCGCGCCGAGGACGCGGCGCGCGAGTTCGAGATCGCCGAAAAGCTGACCGGTCCTCGCGGCCGATGACCGCCGGAGCAGGGGCGTCCCACGGAGGAAGCGGCGCGCGACTCGGGTTGCGTACGATCGTCGTGGCCGTGTCTGCGATCATCTCTGCTGCGACGATGACGGCGTCGCAGCGCGGCGGCGTGGCGCCCTGGCCCGTGCAGTTCACCGATATCGCGGAACGTGCCGGCCTGACGCACGCGAGCGTGTACGGCGACGTGGACCGCAAGCGGTTCATCATCGAGACGAACGGCTGCGGTACGGCGCTGCTCGACTTCGATCGCGATGGCTGGCTCGATGCCCTGGTGCTGAGCGGCACCAGGCTGGAGACGAACGCCCGCGTCGACATGAAATGGCCGGCAGCGTCTGCGCCGCGCACCCGCCTGTATCGCAACGAGCGCGACGGCACCTTCGAGGACATCACCGAACGTGCGGGCCTGGATCGTGTCGGCTGGGCGTCGAGCGTGTGTGCGGGAGACTACGATAACGACGGCTGGCTCGATGTCTTCGTCACCTACTATGGGCAGAACGTGCTCTATCGCAATCTGGAAGGGACGCGATTCGAGAACGTGACCGCCTCGGCGCGGCTCGCGGCGGACGGCACACGCTGGGGCGCCGGGTGCAGCTTCATCGACTACGACCGCGACGGCGACCTCGATCTGTTCGTCGCCAACTACCTGCGCTTCGATCTGGCGACCGCGCCCGAACCCGGCAAGGGCACGCACTGCACGTGGAAGGGAATTCCCGTGAACTGCGGGCCCAAGGGGCTGCCGACCGACACGAACCTCTTCTATCGCAATCGAGGCGACGGTACGTTCGAGGACGTGTCCGGCCCCTCGGGGATCGCCGCAGTGACCAACCGCTATTCGATGACCGCGGTCCCGGCGGATCTCGACGAGGACGGCTGGACCGATTTGTACGTTGCCACCGATTCCACGGCCGCGATCCTCTATCGGAACAATCGCGACTCGACGTTCACGGACGTCGCGCTCCGGAGCGGCGCCGCTTACAACGAACAGGGAAACCCGCAGGCAGGGATGGGCGTCGCCGTTGCCGACGTCAACAACGATGGCCGCCTCGACCTGCTCAAGACCCACTTCGCCGACGACGTGCCCGCGCTGTACCGCGCGCTCGGCGGCGGCCTGTTCGAAGACGTCGCCATGGCCGCCGGGCTCGGCGTGCAGAACCGGTACGTGCAGTGGGGAGCGGGCCTGCCCGATCTCGACAACGACGGCCTCGCAGACGTGTTCTACGTGACCGGCAGCGTCTATCCGGAAGTCGAGCGCGTGCTGCCGCACTATCCCCACCGCGGGCCCCGCATCGTGTTCAGGAACACCGGCGAGGGACGCTTTGCCGACGTGTCGCACGACAGCGGCCCGGGCGCGACCGCGCCGCACTCGAGCCGCGGCGCGGCGTTCGGCGACGTCGACAACGACGGCGACGTGGACGTGCTGGTGATGAACATGAACGAACGGCCGTCGCTCCTGCGCAACGACTACTCCGGCCCGAACCACTGGCTCACCATCACGCTCGAGGGGTCATCGTCCAACCGGACGGCCATCGGCGCGCGCGTGACCGTCACCGCCGCCGGCCGCACGCAGTCGCGCGCCGTGGTCAGCCAGTCGAGCTACTACTCGCACGACGACCTCCGCCTCCACTTCGGTCTCGGCCCCGCCAAAAGCGCCGAGCGCGTCGAGGTGCGCTGGCCAAACGGGGGAACACAGGTGCTGCGGGATGTTCAGGCGGGGCGGGTCGTGACGATCAAGGAACAGGCAATGCCATGAATGCCATGAATGCGCATGAATGCCAGGAATGCGTATGAATAGGTTCAAGAGCTCCCGACTGGGGCCGTTGCCCGATTCATGGCATTCATGGCATTCCTGCGCATTCATGCGCATTACAGCCCGCTCGAAAAGAGGCTTGGGTCCGTCTTCCGCCTCATCCATAACTCGTTCGCGCGAAACGTCTTGACGCCTCCGGCGCGCCTCTCTAATGTTGGTGCGGTCCGGGTACGTTCGTACTGAATCTGGAGGGCCTATATGGGACGTGTCTTCGTCCACGCCCGCGCGATGTCGCGCGCGGGGATGCTCTTCACGATCTGCTGCGCGCTCACCGCGATGCTCCCCGCATCGGCTCACGCGCAGGCTGTCTACGGCAGTATCGGCGGGACAGTCAAGGATCCTACGGGCGCCGTGCTGCCAGGTGTCACGGTCACCATCGTCAGCCTCGAACGTCAGACGACCGACACGGTCGTGACGAACGAGTCGGGATTGTTCGTCAAGGAGCGCCTGCTGCCCGGCGAGTACCGGGTGCAGGCCGAGCTGAGCGGATTCAAAGCCGCCGTGGTGCAGCGCGTCCAGGTCGGGGTCGATTCGCAGACGCCGGTCGAGTTCACGCTGCAGGTCGGCCAGATTTCCGATGAGGTCACCGTGACCGGCGGTGCGACCCTGTTGACGACCGATCGGGCAGACGTGGCAACGCGCTTCGATTCGCGGCAGCTCACGGATCTCCCGGTCCTCGATCGCAACTTCACCAAGTTCATCCTGCTCACCCCGGGCACGCAGCAGCTGCAGTGGCAGCACGCGGCCAGCGAGAACCCTCAAGGGTCGACGCAGACAATGGTGAACGGGCAGCACTTCAGCGGCACCGGCTACCAGCTCGACGGTACGGAGAACCGCGACCCCATCCTCGGCATCATCGTCATCAACCCGACGCTGGAGTCGATAGGCGAAACGAAGATCACCTCGCAGAACTACGACGCGGAATTCGGCCAGGCGACAGCGGGCGTCGTGTCGGTGCAGACGCGGTCGGGCACGAACACCGTGCGCGGCAGCGCGTTCGAGTTCTTCCAGAACGACAAGTTCCAGTCGCGTAATCCGTTCACGCAGTTCCAGCCGGATCCGATCACCGGGAGGCTGCTGCCGGAAACCAGCCGGAACCAGTTCGGCGGATCGATCGGCGGACCGATCGCGCGCAATCGCTGGTTCTTCTTCGGCGACTATCAGGGCACGCGCGCGAAGCAGGGGGGATCGCGGCTGC
>JBOGIX010000802.1:0-4697 GCA_050744685.1 Vicinamibacterales bacterium
GCATCAGGCCGTCACCACTTGAGCGACGCGAAGGCGTCGGGATTGAGCGACTCACGGTGGCGGTAGAGGCCGATGACGATCGCCAGGCCGACCGCGGCTTCGGCGGCCGCGACGGTCATGACGAAGAACACGATGATCTGCCCGTCGAGGGTGCCGAGCTGCCGGCCGAATGCCACGAACGTCAGGTTCACGGCGTTCAGCATGATCTCGACCGACAGCAGGATCGTGATCAGGTTGCGCCGCAGGAAGACGCCCGCGGTGCCGATGGCGAACAGCACGGCCGAGACGACCAGGTAGTGGCTCAGCGGGATCACCGGTCGCCCTCGCGCCGCGCCAGCACGACGGCGCCCACCATGGCCACGAGGATCAGGATCGATGTCGCCTCGAACGCAAACACGTAGTCGGTAAACAGGACCCGTCCGAGCGCGCGCACCGAGGCGACCGCCTGCGGGTCGCCCTGCGCCCCGACCGGGACGTCGACGTCGTTCACCCGCAGCAGCGCCCAGGCCAGCTGCACCACGAGCAGCAGCGCCAGCATGGCCCCGAACCGCGCGATGCCCGGCTGGCGGAGCGGATGCGTGCGGTCCCACTCGGCTGCGTCCTCCTGCGGGGCGTTCAGCAGCATGACGACGAACAGGAACAGCACCATGATGGCGCCGGCGTAAATGATGATTTGCGCCACCGCGACGAACGGCGCGTCGAGCTGGATATACAGCCCCGCCAGCGCCCCGAACGACGCAATCAGCATCAGCACGCTGTACATCGGATTCCGCTGCCCGATGACGAGCGCCGACGCGATAATCGCCAGCCCCGAGAGCAGATAGAAGATCAGCGTCTCAGGCATTGAACGCCAGCACGGCGGCCGCTGTCAGAATCAGATTGATGACCGCCGCGGGAAACAGCCACTTCCAGCCGAACAGCATCAGCTGGTCGTACCGGTAGCGCGGGACGGTCCACCGGACCCAGATGTAGGTGAAGAGAATCACGCCAACCTTGATCAGGAACCAGATCCAGCCGTACTCCGGCGGCAGGAACGGTCCGAGCCACCCTCCCAGATACAGGCTGGTCGCGACCGCCGAGACGGTGACCATGTTCACGTACTCGGCGAGGAAGAACATGGCGAAGCTCATCGCGGAGTACTCGGTGTGGTACCCGGCAACGAGCTCCTGCTCCGCTTCGGGAAAATCGAACGGCGCCCGGTTCGTTTCGGCGACGCCGGCAATCATGTAGATGAGGAAGCCGACCGGCTGCAGGAACACGTACCACTTGGGGATGAAGCCCCACCAGTAGCCGGACTGGTTCATGACGATCTCGCGCAGCGAGAGCGATCCGGCCATCATGATCACGGCCGCCAGCGCCAGGCCGTACGAGAGCTCGTAGCTGATCATCTGCGCCGAGGATCGCAGCGCGCCGAGCAGCGAGTACTTGCTGTTCGACGACCATCCCGCGAGCACGATGCCGTAGACTCCCATCGAGGCGATGGCGAAGATCACGAGCACCGCCACGTTCACGTCGGTGACCTGGAGTGGTACCGGCTCGTCGAGCAGCCCGAAGAGCGTCGTCTCCGTGCCGAACGGCACGACGGAGAAGGCGGCAAAGGCGGTGATCGTCGAGATGATCGGGGCGATGAAGAAGAGCGCCGCGTCCGCCGCTTTCGGCCGCAGGTCCTCCTTGAACATCAGCTTGAAGACGTCGGCGAACGGCTGCAGCGCGCCTTCGAAGCCGACGCGATTGGGCCCGACACGGTCCTGAATGTACGCGCACACCTTCCGCTCCATCCAGACCATGAAGGCGGCCGACAGCACGAGCATGTTGAAGATGATGAAGATCAGCCCGAGGTGCGCGACGATCGTCGGATTCACGTTGAACGGCATATATGGCTAGTGCGCGGCGACCGGCATCTTCGACGCGCGCCACTCGGCCGGCAGCGTGCATCGCCCCTCGCGGACGTGCGCCTCGAACTCGGCGCGGAAGTTCTTGACCGTCGTCAGCGCCGGCGTCGCCGCCGCATCGCCGAAGGCACAGAGCGTCTTGCCCGCGATGTTGCCGCCGATGCTCGTGAGCAGATCGATGTCGCGCATCTCCCCTTCGCCGTTCTCGATGCGCGTCAGGATCTTGTGGAGCCAGTCCGCGCCTTCGCGGCACGGCGTGCACTTGCCGCACGACTCGTGTTTGTAGAAATAGAGAAGATTGCGCGCCACCCAGACCATGCACGTGGTCTCGTCCATGACGATGATGCCTGCGGATCCCAGCATCGATCCGGCCTTCGCCACGTCGTCGAACGAGGCGGCGACGTCGAGCTGATCGGGAAGCAGGAGGGGCACCGACGATCCGCCGGGAATCACCGCCTTCAGCTGGTGGCCGTCGCGAATGCCGTCGGCGTAGTCGTAAATCAGCTCGCGCAGCGTCGTCTTCATCGAGGCTTCGTAGACGCCAGGCTTCTTCACGTGGCCGCTCACGCAGAACAGCTTCGGCCCGCCGTTCTTCTCCGGCCCGAGCGCGGTGAACCATTCGGCGCCGTTCTGGATGATCGCCGGCAGGTTGCAGAGCGTCTCGACGTTGTTGACCGCGGTCGGGCAGTTGTAGAGGCCAGACACCGCCGGAAACGGCGGCTTGATGCGCGGCTGCGCGCGCTTGCCTTCGAGCGATTCGATGAGTGCCGTCTCCTCCCCCGCTTCGTAGGCGCCGGCGCCGCGGTGGATCACGATGTCGCAGTCGAAGCCGGTGCCGAGGATGTTCTTACCGACGTAGCCCTGCGCGTATGCCTTCGCGAGCTCCGCCTCCATCAGCTTCTGCACGTGATAGAACTCGCCGCGAATGTAGATGTAGGCGACCTTCGCGCCGATCGCCCAGCAGCCGATCAGGCACCCCTCGAACAGCAGGTGCGGGTTGCGCTCCATCAGCACGTGATCCTTGAACGTGCCGGGCTCGCTCTCGTCGGCGTTGCAGGCGATGTACTTCGGCAGCGGCGTGTCCTTGAGCACGAACTGCCACTTGAGGCCGGTCGGGAACCCGGCACCGCCGCGGCCGCGCAGCCCCGAGGCCTTCACGACATCGATCACCGCGCCGGGCTGCATCGCCAGCGCCTTGCGCAATCCCTCGTAGCCCTGGTGCTTCAGGAAGAAGTCCAGGGTATAGCTGTTCGGCTCCCTGACGTATTTGGTGAGGACTGGTTCCATTCCTTGGTCCATCGTCAACTCCCAACCTCCCCGCCTTCGCGCGCCACCACTTCAGCGCGCTTCGGCGAGGCCTCGCCATAGCGTGTCGCTGATTGATGTCGACACGCGGCGGCGGGCAACTCCCAACTTCCAGGGCGCACCGCTCGAGCGAGCAGGGTGAAAGCCGACGCAACACGCCGGGGCGTGCGCATTTCACGCCGCTTGGCCGAGCCACGCGCTTTGGGAGTTGGGAGTTGGAGGTTGGGAGTTGTCATTTTTCGACCCTGAGATGACATCCCGAGAGCGCGGCTTCACCGCGCGCTTTCAAATCGTCCACCAGGCTGCCGCAGCTTTCCGGCGTCGCCTTCTCGTGCCAGTGCTCGTTGTTCACCATCACGACCGGGGCACGGTCGCAGGCGCCGAGGCACTCGAACTCGAGCAGCGTGAACATGCCCGACGCGTCGGTCTCGCCCGGGGCGATGCCGAGCTTGTCCGACAGGGTCTCGGTGATCCGCTCGGCGCCGGCCAGCGCGCACGACAGCGTGCGGCAGACCTGCAGCACGTATTTGCCGACCTTTTCCTTGAAGAACATGACGTAGTAGCTGGCCACGTCTTCGACTTCGGCGGGCGTGAGATCCATGATCGGCGCGACGTGCCGGAGGGCGTTGGCCGTGAGATAGCCCTGCTGATCCTGGACGAGATACAAGGCGGCCAGCACGGCGGACCGCTTGCGATCCGGCGGGTACTTCGTGAGCAGCTCGTCGAGCTCCGCGCGGCGTTCGGGGGTGAGCGTGAACGCCGGCCCTTCCTCGAGCAGCTTGCGCTCGGAGCGCTGGAAGCGCTCCGGCTCGTACACCATCAACGGATGAAAGCTCATCGATCCACGTCCCCCATGACGACGTCGGTCGAGCCGATGACCGCGATGACGTCGGCGATCATGCCGCCGATGATCAGTTTCGGCAGTCCCTGGCAGGCGTAGAACGACGGCGCCCGCAGCTTGATCCGGTAGGGGCGGTTCGTCCCGTCGGAGAAGATGGTGAAGCCGTGCTCGCCGCGCGGCCCTTCGACCGGCACGTAGGCCTCGCCCGCCGGCACCGTGAAGCCCTGCGAGTAGATCAGGAAGTGCTGGATGAGCCCTTCCATCTCCGTGTAGACCTTGTCTTTCGGCGGGGGAACGATGCGGTAGTCCTCGATGTCGAAGACGCCGCGCGGCGAGATGCGCTTGATCGCCTGCTGCGCGATGCGCGCGCTCTGCCTCATCTCTTCCATGCGCACGAGATACCGGTCATAGACGTCGCCGTGCGTGGCCACCGGCACGTCGAAATCGTAGGTGCCGTAGTTCAGATACGGGAAGGCGCGGCGCACGTCGTACTGCAGGCCGGCGGCCCGCCCGATCGGGCCCACCAGGCCGTAGTCGAGCACGTCCTGCCGGCTGAGCACGCCCACGCCTTTCGTGCGCTTCAGCCAGATCTGGTTCTGCGTGAGCAGGTCCTCGTACTCGCGGATCTTGCTCGGGAACTTGTCGAGAAACGTCGTGAC
>JBOGIX010000803.1:0-2347 GCA_050744685.1 Vicinamibacterales bacterium
AGCTCTGGCTTTGTCCGTGGTCGTCCTGGCCGGAAGCGCCCTGGCGGCGCCTGCCGAGGCGCTGACCACGCGCGACATCATCGAGCTTACCCGGGCCGGACTCGGAGAGGACGTGCTGCTCGCGCTCATCGAGGTCGACGGCAGCGTGTTCGCGATCGATCCCGCCGCGCTCAAGGCGCTCAAGGCCGCGGGCGTCAGCGAGAAAGTGATCGTCGCTCTGGTACGCAGCGGCCGCGAGCCGGCTGCCATTGAGCCGCCGATGCCTGTCGTCGATCCGCCACCGGCGCCGGTCGATCCTGCCCCGCAGCCGCAGGTGGTCGTCATCGACCATCACGAGCCGCCGCGCGAGGTGGTCGTGCCGGTGCCCGTCTACGTCGCGGTGAGCCCGCACTCGCGGCATAGAGCCGACGTGCACAGGCAGCCGGCCGAATCGAACTTCGTGCCGTTCCAGTTCGGCCTCCCGCCGGTAAGGCCGGTGGCGCAGCAGCCGAAGAAGCCGGTGTATTGGGGATTTGGAGGCAAGCTGCGGCCCGACGCGTGGAAGCCCGAAAGGCACGAGGAGTCGCGCCGGGACTCGCGCAAGGACTCGCACAAATGACGGCTGCGCCTACGCGGCGCGGTCGTCCTTGTCCTTGTCGATCCTGACCCGCTTTCTCACGTCCATGCCCAGTTTCAGAGCCGCTGGTAACAAGGCAGCGGCGCCGATCAGCAGCTCGCTCGGCCGAACCGTCTCGCGCGTCGGCCCCTCGTCCACGTCGCAATTCACATCGTCGGGGAACGGCGGGACGTCAGCCTCGCCGTGCGCGCGGCGCTCCTCGTAGGCGCGCTGTGCCGCGAGCCCGATCTTCTTCTTCTCGCCCGGAACCCGCTCTCCCGGATCCTTGCCGTACGGCGATGCGTGCTCGATCTCGGCATTCAGCTCGGCGCCGATCAGCATCGCGATGCCGGACACGTAGAACCAGAGCAGCAGCACCATCACGCCGCCGATGGTGCCGTACGTTTCGTTGTAATTCGCGAAGTTCGCGACGTAGTACTTGAATCCAAGAGAGCTCAGCACCCAGAGGAGCGTGGCCAGCACCGAGCCGGGCGTGATCCAGACCCACTCCTGCTGCGCATCCGGGGCGAAGTAATAGACCATCGCGAACGCCGTGGCGATGAGCAGGAGCACCACCGGCCACTGCACGATCTTCCAGGTCCACTCGAACACGGGTCCGAGCTGCAAGGCCTCGGCGACTTTCTCGGCGAGCGTCGGGCCGGCGATGACGAGGGTCATCGACACCAGGATGAAGAGCGCGAGGCCTACCGTCAGGCCGATTGCGGTGAGGCGCACCTTCCACCACGGCCGCCCCTCCGTGAGGTCGTAGGCGGCGTTGAGGGTGCCGCACATCGACACCACGGCGCTCGACGAGCTCCAGAGGGTGAGCACGAAGGCGAACGTGAGCACGCCCCCGGCATTGCCTTGAGAGATCTTGAGAATCTGGTCGCGCACGATCGCGATCACGTCGCCCGGCGCCACCCGGCTGAGCATCTTGGTGATCTCGTCGATGAGATTCTGGACCGGGAAGAAGCTGGCGATGGAGATGAGCGCGAGGAGCGCCGGGAACAGCGCGAAGAAGAAGTAGTACGCCTGCTGCGCCGCGAGGTTGAACACGTCGTCTGCCAGCACTTCGTTGAAGGTTCTCCTGAAGAGTTGCCCCCAGCTCAACGGCACGCGAAATGCGCTCAGCATGCCTCGAACGCTAGCAATTGGATTGCCAGCGCTGGCTGCTCAGGATCGGTTGTGTTATAACGCGCCGTTTGCTCTGGCGTGCTCGCAAGGCCGCGTTCCTTGTCAGCCGCGAGTGATCGTACGGACGAAGATGGAGGAGCGCAGTATGTCGAGCCGTCCGCGCGGGGCCCTCCCGCGCACGGGTGTGGCGTCGGCCGCCCTGGCGCTGGCGATGGCGGTTGCAATCGATGCTCCCTCGGCGCAGACGCGGCCGCGGCCACAAAAGCCGGACGCCGAGTACGCCGCGAAGATCAAGGAATACCTGCAGGACCCGCGGATCTCGACCGAGCTCGTCGATCACCTGCCCGCTTCGGACACGGTGCCGACCCCGCTCGCGTTTTTCAAGCGGATCGTCGGCACGCCGGGCGAGCTGACCTATGCGCGCGACATCCATCGCTACTACGATGCGCTCGACAAGGCGTCCGATCGCATCCGCGTGTGGCGCATCGGCACGACCGAAGAAGGGCGCGAGATGGTGCTGCTCGCCGTCGCCGACGAGTCCACGCTCCGCCAGATAGACAAGTACAAGGGGATGATTGCCGCCCTCACCGATCCGCGCAAGACGACCGAGCAGGAGGC
>JBOGIX010000804.1:0-3279 GCA_050744685.1 Vicinamibacterales bacterium
ACGCAGGCCTGGGCTGGATCGGCAAGAACACCTGCCTGATAAATCCTGGGCTCGGGTCATGGCTGTTCCTCTCGGAGATCATCTGCAACCTGGATCTCGACCCTGACGAGCCTGTCTTCGATCACTGCGGAACGTGCACGCTGTGCATCGCCTCGTGCCCGACCGGTGCGCTGGTCGAGCCGGGCGTGCTCGACTCGACGCGGTGCCTGTCGTATCTCACGATCGAGAACAAGGGATCGATTCCGGACGCGTCGCGCGACGGCATTGGTTCCCATGCCTACGGCTGCGACATCTGCCAGGACGTGTGTCCGTGGAATGAGCGGCCGGCGGTCTCCGCCGATCCGGCCTGGCAGCCGCGAACCGGCCTCGATCGGCCGAGCCTCCTCGACTTGTGGCGACGATCGGACGACGCGCTCCGCGTGCTCTTGAAGGGAAGCGCGATGAAGCGCGCCGGGGTGCGGCGCCTGCGGCGGAACCTGGCCGTCGCGATCGGGAATTCGGGCGACCGTGCCGCCGCCGCCGCGCTCGAGTCGCACGACGAGCCGACGTGCCGTGATCCGCTCGTCGAAGAACACGTCGCCTGGGCGATAGGGAAGCTCCGTGGCTGAACGCCGCAGGCCCGCGCCGGGCGAGCCCAGGCCGGGCGATCCGGTCAGCGAATTGCTGCCGGAACGACCGACGCTCGGCGCCGTGCGCGACATCGCCCGGGGGTGCAAGGCGTGCGATCTCTATAAGCGCGGCACGCAGACGGTGTTCGGCGAGGGCCCACGCAAGGCCGAGATCATGCTCGTCGGCGAACAGCCCGGCGATGCCGAGGACATCGCCGGACACCCGTTCGTGGGACCCGCAGGCCGCCTGCTCGACAAGGCGCTCGAAGAGGCGGGGATCGATCGCGCGCGCGTCTACGTGACGAATGTGGTCAAGCACTTCAAGTGGGAGCCGCGCGGCAAACGTCGAATCCACGCCAAGCCGAACGCGGCCGAGATCAGCGCCTGCCGGCCGTGGCTCGAGACGGAGATCGCGCTCGTGAAGCCGCGGGTCCTCATCTGCCTCGGCGCGACGGCGGCGCAGGCCTTGCTCGGCAAGGCCTTCAAGGTCTCCCGCCAGCGCGGCGAGCTCGTCGCCTCATCGCTGGCGCCGCTCGTCAGCGCCACGGTCCATCCCTCATCGATCCTGCGCGCTCCGGACGACGAGTCGCGGCGGCTCGAGATGACCCGGTTCGTGCGGGACCTGCGCAGGATTGCGAAGGAGCTATGAACGAGTTCACGCCGTCGTTCCTCTTGTCGATGCCGCAGATGCAGGATCCGAACTTTGCGCGTACGGTCGTGCTGTTGTGCGATTACCGGCCGGAAGGGGCGTTCGGCCTGGTGTTGAACCGGCCAACGGAAATGCCGGCGAGCGAGATGGTACGACTCGAGCCACCCATCGGCCGTGCCAACGAGCTGCCGCTCTTCGTCGGCGGACCGGTCCAGCCCGAGCGTGGCTGGATCCTGGTCCCCGACCCGCCAGACGACACCGACTATCGCACGGTGCAGGATGGCCTCTATCTCTCGGCATCACCCTTCGTGCTCCGGCGCGTCCTCGAGTCCATACCGGCGCCGCGTGCGCGTGTGCTCGCCGGCTACGCCGGCTGGGGCCCCGGCCAACTCGACGAAGAGCTCGCGCAATCCGCCTGGCTGATTGGCGATCTGCATCTCGATCTGATTTTCGATGTGGATCCGTCGATCATGTGGGAAACGGCCATCCGCCGGCTTGGGGCGGATCCTTCCGCGCTGCAGACGTCACACGGCGTTCATTGATGCCGAGATCGGCGCGGGCCGGCGCGTTGCCTGGATTCCGCGCGGTCGCCCTGCGGGCACCCCGTTTGCACTTCATCATTCGACGTGGGTGAACGACCAGAGACTGTACATGCGCGGAGGTATGAATGGCCGAAGAAATGAATCCCTTGGAAGAGCTGCTCGTCGACGAGCTGAAGGATCTGTATAGCGCCGAGAACCAGATCGTCAAGGCGTTGCCGAAGATGGTGAAGGCCGCCGGTTCTCCGGAACTGAAACGGGCATTCGAACGCCATCTCGAGGAAACGAAACGCCAGGTCGAGCGGCTGAATCAGATCGGCGTGAGTCTCGAGATCAAGCTGACCGGCAAGAAGTGCAAGGGGATGGAGGGCGTCATCGAAGAAGGCCGGGAGATCATGGAGGAGGACCTCGACGAGAACGCGCTCGATGCCGGGCTGATCGGTGCGGCCCAGAAAGTCGAGCACTACGAGATCGCCGCCTATGGTACCGCGCGGACGCATGCGTCGCTGCTCGGCTACAACAAGGTGGCGAAGCTGCTCCAGCAGACGCTCGACGAGGAAGGCGCGACCGACAAGAAGCTCACGGCGCTCGCCGAGAGCATCGTCAACGTGGAAGCCGTTCAGGCCTGATCGGCGTCGCCCGGGGATGGTGCGCCGCGGGGCCGTCGGGCCCCGCGCGCGTACGCTTCCGCTTCGGCGGCGTGACCCGTTTGCATACGGGCTACTTCAGGATCTCGGCAAAGAAGTCCAGCGCGCGCGGATCCCGCGACTGTCCCAGCCAGAACATCGCTTGTTTCTTGACCGCCGGGTTGGAGTGCGTGCGCGCGACCTGGATCAGCAGCGGCACGCCCTCGCTTTTCGGCAGCTGGCTGAGCGCGAACACCGCCCGCTTCTTCACCTCGGTGTCGGGATCCTGCTCGATGCGTTCGGTGATGGCCTTCGCAGCCCGATCGCCCGCCTTGTGCGCGAGCCAGAAGATGGCTTCCCCCCGAACCGACGCATCCGTGCTGGTGCGTGCGGCGTCGATGAGGATGTCGACACCCTTCGTCTCGGGACTCTGCGAAATGCCGAACGCCGCCTTCTTCCTGACGTTGATCGACCCATCGGTGCGAATGATGCGCTGCAGCGCCGCAAGGCCGCTCGCGCCGCGCGCGTTCCCGAGCCAGAACGGGATCTTCTCGCGAACCGATCGATGCTGACCGGCCGCCATCAATCGCTCGAGCGTGGCATCGGCGGCGGCATCGCGATGCAGGGCGATCGCGCTGATTGCGCCGTCGGTCACGCGATCGTGGCGGTCCGGCGTCGGGGGTACCAGGGATTCGAGGAGCGCGAGGCTTTCGGCCGGTGATACGCCGGTCAGCCAGACGACCTCGCGGCCGCCCGCGTCGAGCGGGCAGTCCTCCGAGAACACGCGCACGCGCTCCACCTGGCGGTTCGCGATGCGATAGAGCACCACGATCTCGTCTGGGCCTTCGAGCTTGATC
>JBOGIX010000805.1:0-2963 GCA_050744685.1 Vicinamibacterales bacterium
GCCGTAGCCCACTACGACAGTCACGAGCCCGAGCGCCAGGACGAGGAGCAACCTCTTCACGTCACCCCAAGTCAAATGCCAAAATGCCCATGAATGCCATGAATGCCAAGAATATAAGAGAACCGAAGTGTGGGCGTAGGCATGTAGGCCCCTGAAATGCCGAGAGTGTAGAAGCGCCCGGGTATTCCATTCCTGGCATTTTTGGCATTCCTGGCATTCCTGGCATTCATGGCATTCATGGCATTCATGGGCATTCATGGGCATTCATGGCATTTCGAGCGAAGCCGTTACATCCCCGGCGGCGTGAAGCGACCGTCGACGCCCAGCCAGCCGCCGTCAGCATAGAGGATGGTCCCGGTCACGAAGCTCGAAGCGTCTGAAGCCAGAAACAGGGCCGGACCAACCATTTCGTCGGCCCGACCCCACCGGTTGAAGACACTCTTCGCGGCATACGCGTCCGACCATGCCGCGTTGTTCCGGATCGGCGCCGTGAGCGGGGTGTCGATCACGCCGGGTCCGATGGCGTTGACGCGCACGCCGTAGGGACCGAATTCGGACGCGGCGCCGCGTGCGAGCTGCAGGATGCCCGCCTTCGTCGCGGCATAGACGGACTGCCCCGGCTCGACGACCTGCGCGCGAATGGACGAAAACAGGATGATGCTGCCGCTTCGGCGCGCGGTCATGATGCGCCCGGCCGAACGCAGCACGTTGAAGTTGCCCCTGAGGTTGAGATCCAAAACGCGGTCGAGCTCCTCGTCCTGGTAGTCGAGGATCTTCTTCCTGAAGTTGATACTCGGCGTGCAGACCACGATGTCGAAGCGGCCGTGCTCTGCGTGGATCGCCCCGAAATGGCGATCGACGGCGGCGGCGTCGCGGATGTCGAGCACCGCATGGCTGCCTTCCGCGCCGTCGGCGCGAATCCTGGCCGCCACCGCCTCGGCCGATGCCCCGTTGACATCGAGGCAGACGACGCGGGCGCCGGCTTGCGCGGCGCCAATCGCGATCGCTTCGCCGATGCCCGAGCCAGCACCGACGATCGTCGCGACCCTGTCGGTGAGATCAAAGATGTTCGCCATTCACGCTCCGCTCCGCGCCGGGACGGACGCGCGCCCGAACGGCATCACCGCCACGTACGCGACAGCGGCGGCCGCCAGTCCCAGCAGATTGGGGTTCAAGATACCAAAGCCGTCTCCGTTGGTCGCGAGGTGCACCGTCAGAAGCGTGGCCACCCCCGCGGCAATCGACACCAGCGCTTCGCGTGAGCCGGCGCGGCGCGACAGCAGGCCGCCGATGACGGGCACGAAGAGGCTCACGCCAACAAGGGAATAGAAGATCGCGAGCGCGCCCACGACGGTCTCGAGCAGGATCCCCAGCACCGCGCCGCCGACGCCTCCGGCAATCGCCGCGATCCTGGCCACGCGCAGGAGCTGGCGGTCGCTCGCGCCGGGATTGACGAACCGCTTGTACAAGTCCTGCGACAACGACGTGGACAGCATGAAGAGGATGGCATCGCAGGTGCTGACCTCGGCCGAAAAGACGGCGGCGAGGCCGAGCGCGCCGAGCAGCGGCGGAAGCTGCGCGGCCAGCACCGCCGGCAGCACTTCGTTCTGACTGCCAATCTGCATGTGTGCGGCGCGCGCGGCGAGGCCGAAGAACACCGGCATGAACGCGAAAAGCATCTGCGCGACGGCCGCCGCCGAGATGCCGCGACGCACCGCGCGCTCGCTTGCCGCACCGTAGGCTTTCTGCAGCAGCCCCGGCGACACGATGAACGCCGGGGTGAGCATCGCAATCATCGCCCAGCCCGACATGCCGCGGCCGGTCGAGTACATCAGGTTCCAGTAGCCGTCGTGCGGGACCGGCATCGACGCGAATGCGGGGGATCCGCCAACACTGCTGTAGAGCACAGGGATCGCGACGGCAAATCCGGCGAGCAGCACCACGAGCTGGATGAGGTTGACCCAGGCGGAGCTCAGGAGGCCGCCCGCGACGAAGTACACCGTCATCACCACGACGCCGATCAGCACTCCGGCAGGTTTCGGGATGTCTGCGACGACGCTGAGGATCGCCGCACCGCCGATCAACTGGCCCGCGAGAATCGCCAGCGTGCCGGCCCAGATCAACGACGCGACCACGCCGCGGACGGCGGCGCCGTAACGGTATTCCAGATAATCCCCGGCGGTGTAGAAGCCGTGGCGATTCGCGAGCCGCCAAATCGCCGGGCCTACCCAGAATGCGAGCACTAACGAGCCGAGCGCCACGGATCCGTTCCACCACCAGGCAGAGACGCCCTGCTGATAGGCCAGGCCGGTGGCGCCGATCGACGTCCCGGTCCCGATGTTCGCGGCGAGCATGGTCGAAAAGAGCAGCGGCGCGGACAACTGACGGCCGGCGACGAAGAAGTCGGCACTGCCGCGCACGAGTCGCGAGATCCACAACCCGGCGGCAACCAGGATCGCCGAATAGAGGATCAGCAGAATCAGGTGGAGATTCACGACGAGGCCGGGCCGGAAGCGAGGACGGTCAACGCTGAACTGCGAACTCGGAAGAATACGATAATTGACGACACCTATGCCACGCGGTGCGCAAGCGGACCGGATCCTCACCGCCATAGACGAGGCGGTGGACGAGGTCGTGGACTTCACGGCGAGCCTGATTCGCGTGCCAACCGAGAACCCCCCGGGCAATGCCTACGAGGCGTGCGCCCGCCTGATTGGCCGGACCCTCGAGGCCTGCGGCTTCGAGGTCGACTACTACGCGGCCGACGGACGTCCCGAACACACCAAGACGCACCCGCGCCTCAACGTCGTCGGCCTGCGCCGCGGCCGCGCGCTGCGGCCCTGCATCCACCTGAACGGCCACTTTGATGTCATCCCTCCGGGCAGGGGGTGGACTGTCGATCCGTTTGGCGGGATTGTTCGCGACGGCCGCATTTACGGCCGCGGCGCCTGCGACATGAAGGC
>JBOGIX010000806.1:0-14462 GCA_050744685.1 Vicinamibacterales bacterium
TTCCAGTCCCACACGCCTTCCTGCGCGCCGGCGACCGCGAGCGACAGCCGTTCCTCGCTTTCGCGCACCGCCGTTTCCGCGCGCACTCGATCCGTCACGTCGCGCAGGAACAGGTAGACCACATCCGCATCGGAAGCGTCGCGAGCCGCCGAGAGCTCGACGTCGATCGCGGTATCGCCCGTCTTGGATAGCCCGAGGTCGATCCGCGCGTGAGCATGTCCGGCGCGGAGCGTGTCGAGATGCGCGGAGAGGCGCGAGCGGCAGGCGGGATCAAAGATGTCGAGGATCGAGCGGCCGACGATCGCCTGTGACGGCGCGCCAACGAGTTGCGCTGCCGCCCGGTTCAGGAATGTGACGTGGCCGCGATCGGTGGCCAGAATGCCGTCCGGCGATCCCTCCACCAGCTGCTGGTAGCGTTCCCTGGTGTCCCGCACCGCTTCCCCCGCCCTGTGAAATGTGTGGGGGAAGTCTAGCGCACAAACGCGGTTCGCGGATCGGGGCCTTGCCCGCCGCAGCGACCGCAGGTCGGCGCGAAGGTGGCTCGGGGCTCGCGGCGCGGCCTCTTGCGACCCGGGGGACCCTTGCGGCAATCCCTGGCGCCGCCGGTTGCCACGACGGACCACTCTTGCGGCGATTCAAGCCGCGACATCGCGAGCGTCGCCAGCATGTCACGCCGCGGTCCGCACGACCATCATGAGCCCGGACGACCAGGCCAGCTTCACTGAAACGAATCCTGCCATCGATTCGAGCGAGGCGATGAGCGCGGGAACTGTCGGCGCGTGGCCCTCGGGCCAGGACGGCTGCGGCAGCAGGTCGTCGATGAAGTAGATTCCGCCGATCGTCAGCAGCGACAGCGCGCGTTCGAGATGCGTGAACTTGCCGGGCCACGCATCCGCGTAGATCAGATCGAACCGCTCGTTGGCGTGCTCGAGAAAGTCGCCGCCGTCCGCGGCAACGAACGACACGCGTTGATCGTCACCGAGGTGACGCCGCGCCGTGGACTGGACGTCAGGGTCGCTGTCGACCGAGATCAACCGGCTGGCTGCGTCCATCCCCGCAAGGAGCCACGCCGTGCCCACGCCGGTTCCCGTACCGAGCTCGAGGAAGCGCCCTCCCGGTTTCGAAGCGGCCAGCGCCCGGAGGAACGCTCCCGTCTGCGGCTCTGACGCCAGGGCGAAGCCGACCTGCGCCGACTCCCGGCGAATGCTCTCCAGCACGCCGGGAACGGCGCTGATCTGCGTATCGTTCATCGCAGATGATCGTAGTCCACTTTTGCCCCATGAACGTCGAGGTCACCCGCGAGTCGGCTCGTTCGCCACGATGCTCTTCAGGTGGCGCACCCGCTCCGCCGACACCGGCGCGCCCGGGCGCTGAGGATGGCACGCGGCGCGGCCCGTGTGCGCCTCGCCGACGCAGCGCATCGACGCGATCAGCCGCAAGGCCTCTTCGTCGACGCCGCCGCCCGCGAGGATCGTCAGCCGCGATCCGGCGCGCCCTTGGTAGCGATGCAGCCTCGCGCACCGCGCGGCCCAGTCATCGGTGCCGCCCGACGTCAGGATGCGATCGATTTGTGGGACGGCCGCGAGCGCATCGACCGCGCCGAGCGGGTCGGCCAGCGTGTCGAATGCCCGATGGAACGTCGCCTTGAGCGACGGCGCCGCAGACAACACGAGACGAGTGGTATCGAGATCGAGCAGGCCGTCCCGCGCGAATCCCAGGACCGCGCCGTCGACACCGAGCTCCGCCAGCGCCGCGAAGTACTGCTTAAGGTTTGCGAGCTCACCCGGGCCGCTGACCCCGAAGCCATCACTCTCGCGGACCATCACGCGCAGCGGCAGGCGTGTCGCCGACGCAATCGACCGGACCATGTCGAGTGGCGGGCTGAGGCCGTCGCGTTCGATCTCGCGCACGACCTCGAGTCGATCGGCCCCGCCGGCCTCCGCCCCGACGGCGTCGGCGACGGACTGGACAATCACCTCCAGCAGTAGAGACATGTGTGGAGAGTGTACGTCCGAACTGTAGCGAGCATCCGAATCGCCGCGAGTGGCTTCCGCCTTTTAGGCGGAAGATCGCACCCGCAGCGCACCTTCCGGCTGAAGCCGGAAGCCACCAGGGATCTGTTCACATGCTCTGAAGTCGCTCCGGTTGACAACGACACGGTCGCAGGCAGACGATCGGCGCGCGTCGACACCCCACGACATCTCGAACCTGGAGCGCTGCTGATGCCGGATTCGTTCACCAGACGCGATTTTCTGCACGTGACCACCGGCGCAGGCGCGTTTGGATCGCTGGGATTCTCGCCCGAACTGGCGGGCTCGCACGCCGAAGAACAGGCGCCGGCGCCGGCTGTGGTTTCCGCGCCCGTATCGCCGGGTTGGTTCGATCGGCCGATGCGCTGGGTGCAGCTCACCCTCGTCGAGAACGATCCCGGCCGGTTCGATCCGCAGTTCTGGCTCGACTACTTCCGGCGGTTGCACGCCGACGCCGCCACCCTCAGCGCCGGCGGCATCGTCGCTTACTACCCGACCAAGGTGCCGCTTCATCATCGCAGCGACTGGCTGGGCACGAGCGATCCGTTTGGCGTACTGGTGAAGGGCTGCCGGGCGCTCGGCATGCATGTCGTCGCACGTACCGATCCCCATGCCGTTCGCGAGGAGGTCAGGGCCGCGCACCCCGACTGGATCTCGGTGACAGCGGGCGGGGAACCACGGCGGCACTGGGCCAACCGGGACCTCTGGGTGACCTGTGCGCTCGGTCCTTACAACTTCGAGTTCATGGACCAGGTGCACCGCGAGATCGTCTCCACCTACCAGGTCGACGGCATATTCGCGAATCGCTGGGCGCCGCAAGGAGGAGATTGCTACTGCGCGCACTGCCAGCGGAACTTCAGGGCCGCCTCCGGGATGGAGCTGCCGAAGACGACGGATCGGAGGGATCCGGTGCGTCGCGCCTTCGTGGAATGGCGCGCGGCACGGCTGACCGAATTGTGGAAGCACTGGGATCGTTCCGTGCGGTCGATCAGGGCGGAGTCGCGCTTCATCCCGAACGGTCCGCCAACGATGAAGGCGGCGGGCGAGCTCGCGGACATCCAGTTCGCCGACTACCAGGCGCGGCGCGGCGCCACGCCGCCGTGGGCGAACGGGCGGCGCGCCAAGGAATATCGATCCGTCATGGATCGCAAGCCGGTGGGGGGCATCTTCAGCGTGGGCCTCGAGGAGCCCTATCGCTGGAAAGACTCGGTCCAGAGCGAGCCCGAGATCCAGCTCTGGGTCGCGGAAGGCACAGCGAACGGCATGCGCCCATGGGTCACGAAGTTCTCGGGGGTGCTCTACGACCGCCGCTGGCTGCCGATTGTCGAGCGCATCTACGACTGGCACTTCGAGCACGAACGTTACCTGCGGAACGAGACGCCGCTCGCGCGCGTCGCCTTGCTGCATTCCGAGCAGACCTCGATCTATCACCCTGGCGTCGCGCCCGGCGACCGTCACGAAGACCATGTGCTCGGGATGTATCACGCGCTGGTCGAGGCGCGCGTGCCGTTCGAGCTCGTGCACGAAGCCTATCTCACGCCCGAGCGGCTCGATCGCTTCAAGCTGCTGGTTCTCGCCGATGCGGCCGCGCTGTCGAACGCGCAGTGCGCGGCGATTCGCAGCTTCGTGGACCGCGGCGGCAGCGTGCTTGCCACGTTCGCCACATCGTTGTACGACGAAACCGGGCAGCGTCGACAAGACTTCGGCCTCGCAGACCTGTTCGGCGTGTCGTTCGCGGGCCGCATCGACGGACCGGTGCAGAACTCGTATCTCAGCCTGGACGCCGACCCCTCGACGGGCAAGCGGCACCCGATCCTCGAGGGCCTGGAGGATGCCGCGCGGATCGTGAATGGCGTGTTTCGCGTCGCGGTCACGCCGATCGCATCGTTCCCATCGCCCATCACGCTGATTCCCTCCTATCCGGACCTGCCGATGGAGGACGTCTATCCGCGCGTCGCCCGCACCGAGACACGCGAGATCTACCTCCGCGAAGCGGGCCGCGGCAAAGTTGTTTACATCCCGTGGGACATCGACCGCACGTTCTGGGACGTCATGTGCGTCGATCATCTACAGCTGTTGAAGAACGCGGTGAAGTGGGCGGTTGACGAGCCGCCGGTGGTGGAGGTCGCCGGGCCGGGCGTGCTCGACGTCACCGTGTGGCGGCAGCGTGCGTCGATGACCGTGCACCTCGTCAACTTCTCGAACCCGATGATGATGCGCGGGCCGTTGCGCGAAGTGATCCCGATCGGCCCGCTCGAGGTGCGGGTGCGGCTGCCCGCCGGAGTGCGGCCGTCGCGAGTCCACCTGCTGACCGCGGGCACGCCGCTGAAGACCCTCGTCGCGGAAGGAGTGGTCGCGGTCACCGTACCATCGGTCGGCATCCACGAGGTCGTGGCCATCGACTTCTGACGCTCGCCGAGCCGTGGTACAACTACTGCGATGAAACCTCCAACAGTCTTTCTCGGCGAGATGACCAACGCGGAAGTGGAAGCGTTCCTGAAGACGCACCACACCGTGATCGTGCCGATTGGCGCGACCGAGCAGCACGGGCCGCACGCGCCGCTGCTGACCGACGTGCTGATCCCGCAGGAAATCGCCCGCCGCGTCGCGCCGACGATCAACGCGCTCGTCGCGCCGCCGGTCAACTACGCGCTGTCGTACCCCCACGTGGGATTCAAGGGGCTCGTACACATCAGGATTCCGACGTTCATGGCGCTCGTCGAGGATCTCTGCACCGCGTTTGCCGCCTCCGGCTTCAAGCGGATCATCTTCCTGAACGGCCACTACGACAACACGTACGCGATCGCCTACGGGTGCGCGAACGCGGCCGAGAAACTGCCGAAGGACGTCAAGGCGTTCCCGGTCAACTACTGGGACGGCATGACGGCCGAGGAAGGGGCCACGTGGTCCGGGCTGAAGAACGGCCTGCACGCGAATCTCGCCGAGACCTCGGCGATCCTCGCGATCAACCCGCAGCTGGTCGACATGGAGCGGGCCAACGTCGAGTTCCCGCCGTTCCCCGAGTACACGGTGAACACGGGGCCGGTCCACACGGCGTTCTTCTTCACCTCGCCGGGTTCAGTCTATTGGGCCACCAAGTCCGGCACCTGGGGGGACCCGCGGCAGTCGACGGCGGAACAGGGCGAGCGCTATCTCGAAATCGGCGTGCGCTCCACGCTCGCCGTGCTGGAGAACATCGAGAAGACGTTTGCCGCGATGCCGCCGCGATAGCCGGCGCGTTTTGGCCACCCGGGCAAAATGAAGTATGTTTGCCGCCGGTGGCCCACACACTCGTTCGAGCCTCCTGCATCGTGGCACTGTTCGTCGCGTGCGCGAACACGGCCGCGGCCCAGACGGCCGTGATCGGCCGGATCAAGTCGGCATCGGGCCAGGTGTTTCTCGTGCGGCAGAAAGCCCTGATTCCGGTCAAGGCCGGCCAGACGCTGCTCGTGGCCGACGGGATCAGGACCGGCGCCGACGGGCGCGCCGGCATCACGTTGCAGGATGAGACGCGGCTCTCGCTCGGGCCGAACAGCGACGTGCAGCTCGAGCAGTTCGTCTACGCACCAGGCGAAGGCCGCCTGCGATTCGCGCTGAAGATTGCGCGAGGACTGATCGCTTACGTGTCGGGACGGATTGCGAAGCTCTCGCCTGAAGCGGTGCGACTGGAAACGCCGTCCGCGATTCTCGGCGTGCGCGGGACGCGGCTCGCGATCCGCGTCGATGCTGAGAGGACGGCGGACGCTCCGCGCCCGGTTCCTTGACGACATTCTCGTCCTCGCGGGCGGCCTGTTGTAGCCAGGGGGCCACCTTGCGGCATGGCTCACCGGCCTCGCGGGCGGCCTGTTGTAGCCAGGGGGCCACCTTGCGGCATGGCTCACCGGTCTCGCGGGCGGCCTGTTGCAAGCGGGAGAAAATCCTGCGGCGTTTGCCCGCAACGATCGCGGCAGTCCTCGCGGCAGCCGCCTCCGCCTGCGCCGCGCGTCAGTTTGCGGTGCCGTCACAGCCCGACGCCGCGCTCGTCGTCCTTCTTCCCGAGGCAGATCCCGCGCAGGCCGGGAGCGTCGTCGTATCCAACAGCGCCGGGAAAGTGGCGCTGACGGCTCCCTTCGAGGCCACCAGGATCACCGCCGCCGGCGGGCCGTCCCCGGCAGCGAAAATGGACGAGGGAGAGGTGACTCGCGAATTCGGCAGCGTCATCTCGAATCTGCCGGCTGCGCCGCAGAGCTTCCTGCTTTACTTCCGGACGGATTCCTCCGAGTTGACCGCCGCGTCGCAGGCGCTGCTGCCCGACGTGCTGCGCGCGGTTGCCGATCGGCTCGTGCCGGACGTCACCGTGATCGGCCACACCGACACCACGGGAAGCGCGGCGAGCAACTTCCGCCTGGGCCTCAAGCGCGCCGTCACCGTGCGGGCGCTGCTCGTGTCGACCGGCGTCGACGCCGCCCTCATCCAGATCGAATCGCACGGCGAGGCCGATCTCCTGACCAGGACCGCGGACAACACACCCGAGGCGCGTAACCGCCGCGTCGAGATCACGGTGAAGTGAGCGTGCCGGACGCCGAGTCTTCCGCCGCGGCGCGCACGGCCAGCCGGCGTTTCGTGCTCCTTTGCGGCCTGGCGCCGGCGATCGTGACGGCCGCCCTGGTCGTCTGGCGTCCCGGCGTGCTCGCCCAACTCGACTACCGCGCCTACGACGCGCTCGTTCGCGCCTCGCCGGTGCGGCCGCCCGACGGCCGCGTCGCGATTGTCGACATCGACGATCGCAGTCTCGCGACGATCGGCCAGTGGCCGTGGCGCCGCGACGTCGTGGCCGAGCTGATCGGCCGGCTGCGCGAGGCTGGGGCTCGCGTCGTCGCGTTCGACCTGGTGTTCGCGGAGCCCGATCGCTATGGCGGCGGCCCGAGCGCCCCTGGGGTGACATCGCCCGATGCCGCGCTCGCCGAGACCTTGCGCCAGGGACGGGTCGTGCTCGGCTACGCGTTGACGTTCGCCGACACGAACAGCGGCGTGCGTCCGTGTGTGCTGCAGCCGATTGCGCTCCCGATGATCCAGCCGCCGGATACCAATCCGGACCCGCCGCTGTTCCGCGCCTCGGGAGTGATCTGCAACCTGCCGGTGCTGGCGGACTCGGCAGGGAAGTCCGGCTTCCTCAACGCCGTCCCCGACACCGACGGGATTCTGCGCCGGGTGCCGCTCGTGATCGAGTACGAAGGCCGCACGTATCCATCGCTGGCGCTTGCTTCGGTCCTTGCCGACTCGAGCACCAGGCCAGTCGCACTGCGCGCGAACAACCGGAACTCGTCCACGCTGCTGCTCGAATCGTCGAGCGTGCCGCTCGACGGCCGCAGCAATCTCCTGGTTCGATATCGCGGAAAAAGGCGCGCTTTTCCATACGTGTCGGCCGCCGACGTCATCCGCGGACAACACCCGCCCGACGCCTTCAAGGATGCGATCGTCTTCGTCGGGACGACGGCGCTCGGGACGCGGGAAGTGGTGTCGACGCCGCTGGATACGCGGTTTGCGGGAGTGGAAGTTCACGCCACCGTGGCCGACAACCTGCTGCGGCTCGACTTCTTCTCGCGGCCGGAGAACGCGCTGACGCTCGAGATGGTGGCCGTCCTCGCGCTGGGCATCGCCATCACCCTGGTCGTGGCGAGGGTCGGCCTGCTCCTCGGCACCGTCGGTGGCGCGCTGTTCCTGGTTGGACTCTGGGCGGCGGCCCGCTGGCAGCTGTCGGTCCGGGGCGAGTACTTGTCGCCCCTCGTGCCGACGCTCGGCATGGTGGCGTCGCTCGCGGCGGCGATGATCGCGCGCATCACCCAGGAGCGGCGACGGGCGGATCGCGCTTCGCGGGAAAAGGACGTCGCGCGCCAGCTGATGGTGCGGTCGCTGCTCTCGCTCACCGAGATGCGCGACGCGGACACGGGACGGCACTCGCGCCGCATCCAGCAATACAGCCGGCTGCTCGCGCAGCAGCTCTCCACACATCCGGAGTTCCGCGAGTACCTGACGCCCGAGCGCATCGAGCTGTTCGCCAGCCTCGCCCCGCTGCACGATATCGGCAAGGTCGGCGTTCCGGACCAGTTGCTGAACAAGCCGGGAGAGCTGACGGCCGAGGAGTTCCAGGAGATGAAGAAGCATCCGGCTTACGGCCTGGATGTGATCACGACCGCGCAGCGCGACGTCGGCGCGCACGAGGACGCCGTCCTCGCCATGGCCAAGGACATCGTCTACACGCACCACGAGTGGTGGGACGGCATGGGGTATCCGCGCGGGTTGAAGGGCAAGGCGATCCCGATTGCCGGGCGGGTGGTCGCGGTGGTCGACGTCTACGACGCGATCACCGCGCGGCGCCTGTATCGCGCACCGCTGCCGCACGAGCAGGCGGTCGAGCTGATCGTGGCGGGCAAGGCCACACACTTCGACCCCGTGGTGGTCGACGCCTTCGTGGCGATCGCGCCGCGCTTGAAGAACGCGGCGAAGTGAGGGGTCCGACCCGAGGGCAGGTCTAGAGCATGGGGCCCTGACCCCATGCGACCTATTGCGCCCGGCCGATGCCGAACTGGTCGCCCGTCCGCGACGGCTTGCCGCCGCTGAAGACCACTTCCACGACCTTCTCGCTCTGGACCGTCCCGCCGTGCTCGTCCTGGAGGATCGTGAGGATCTGCCGGCTCTTCGTGTCGATGACTTCGCCGGTCGACGGATACGCATAGCGGCCGTCGAGGCTGAACGTGATCCAGCCGGGCTGATCGCGCACGCCGATCGTGGCCATCTGCTTCGGCGGCATGACCGTGGCGTCGAAGACGTGCAGCCGCGCGTTGGCCCCGTCCGAGAGCCACAGCTCCTTCTCGTCGGGCGTGAGCGCCACGCCGTGGCTCGGGCACCCGTGCCGCTTGACCGCTCCCTTCTCGAACCCGGCCACCTCGACGCGGTGCAGCATCTTCCCCGTCTTGATGTCGCCCACTTCGAACCCGAGGAGACCGTTGACGTTGACGAAGCAAAGCGTCTGCTTCGCGTTGATGGTGAACGGCCGGATCGCACTGCTGAACGGGCCCACGCTCCCAATCACCTTGTGTGTTTTCGTGTCAGCCACTGCGAGGTTCGGCGACTTCAGGCCCGCCATGTAGACGCGGGTACCGTCCGGTCCGTAAATCGTGTTGTGCGCGCCGGAGTTGGTGACCAGTTTCGCCAGCACATCGCCGCTCATGGCGTCCACGGCGAGCCAGTGCGGCCCCTCGAACGAGGGCACGTAGAGAATCTTTCCGTCTGGCGACAGCGCTGGACGGTCGGCGCCTCCTTCATAGGTGCGGTTCCAGACGATTTTCTCGGATGCGAGATCGAACGCGACGACCCGGCGCGGCGTCGTGATGTAGAGGCGGCCGGTCTGGGCGTTGGCGGCGATCCCCTTGATGTTCTCGGGGCGCTCACCGGGCCCCAGCGTGAACGTGGGAATGCGCCGGAGCAGCCGGTGTCCCTGATCCATGTCGTAGACGAGGATGCCGACGCCGCCGTACTCGACATAGTTGCGGATGCCTGGCACTGCGGCGTAGAGCAGATGCCGCTCTCCCTCGGCGACCGCGCCGGCGCGATCGGCGAGCGCGACGAGCCCCATCACCCCGCATCCGAGCGCCACAGCAAACCCTCGCAGCTTCATGTCATCCTCCGCCGGCGGTTATCCGCCGGTCACCGTCTCCACCAGCAGCCTGAAGTTGTCCGCGTCCCAGTTGGCGCGGACGGTCCCCGCCTTCGGGATATGAAGATACTCCGACGGCACGTCGGACGCCATCTTCAGTACCTCGGCGAGCGGCAGGCCGGTGAATCGCACGGCATGTCCGATCGCTTCCGGCATCGACACGGCCGAGCCCGCAAGGTACGGCGTGCCGCGGAGCGAGGCGCGCCGATCCGGACCAACTTCCACGTCCACGTCGCCGATGCGGTACGAGCCCGCGGGACATCCGGCGGCGGCGATCGCGTCGGTGACGAGAATAGTACGCCCCGGGGCCTTGGCGCGCGTGATGGCCTTGACCGTGGACGGCGGGAGATGGTGGCCGTCCACGATGATGCTCGCCCACAATTCGTCCGCCGCGAGCTGCTCCCAGATGACGTTGGGATGACGCGGCAGCGTGGCGGCGCACCCGTTGCCGAGATGCGTCGACAGCGTGGCCCCGGCCTGGATGGCCGCGTGGATCATCGCCGGCGGCGCGTCGCTGTGCCCGATGGCGACACGCACGCCCGCGGCAGCGAGATGCTCGATCAAATCGAGTGCTCCGGGCACCTCTGGTGCGAGCGTGACGAGCGCGATTCGTCCGGCCGCCGCCTCCTGCCGCCGATCGAAGTCGTCGCGCGAGGCTGGTGCCGTGTGCTCGCGCGCATGGGCGCCGCGCGGGCCGTCGATGGGCGAGATGTACGGCCCTTCCATGTGGATGCCGGCAATGGCTGGATCGTCCACCGCGAGCAACGCCCTCGCGCATCGTTCGAACCGATCGAGCGGGCCGGTGATGATCGTCGGCAGGAACCTGGTGACCCCCGTCTCGCGCAGCCGCGCGACGGCGTCGCGGATCTGATCCGGCGCGAGCCCCGGCATGTTGAAGTCAGTACCGCCGAAGCCGTTGACCTGGATGTCGACGAGCCCGGGAAATTCAACAGTCATCTGGCAGCGCGCCACATGGTCAGGGGCGCCGCTTCAGCAGGCTCGCCGACGCCGTGTCCAGGAAAATGGTGGTGTTCGCGTGCGTCTGCAGGATCGACGCGGGCACGTCCGGCGTCACCGGACCTTCGAGGCTGTTGCGAACGGCCTCGGCCTTTCGCGCGTCGGGGACGATGCAGAGGATCTCGCGGGCGTCGAGGATTTGCCGGACGGAGATGGAGATGGCGCGTGTCGGAACCTCGTCGAGCGACTGGAACCATCCCTCTCCGACCTGCTGGCGGCGGCACGCCTCGTCCAGCTGCACGACCAGATACGGCTCCGTGGTCTCGAAGTCCGCAGGCGGATCGTTGAAGGCGAGGTGTCCGTTCTCGCCGATGCCGACGAACGCGCAGTCGATCGGCGCCTCGCGCAGGGCGGTGCCGACCTCGCGAATCACCGCGGCCGGGTCCCGCTCGCCGTCGAGCAGGTGCGCCCGCGGAATGCTGACGGGATCGATCAGGCGCTGCTGCAGATAGCGCCGGAAGCTGGCGGGGTGGTCATCCGGCAGCCCGATGTACTCGTCGAGATGAAACATTTCCACCGAGGACCAGTCGACGTCGTCCCGGTTGGTGAGCGCATCGAGGAACTCGAACTGCGAGGCGCCGGTAGCGACCAGGATGCGCGCGTTGCCGCGCGCGTCGATGGCGCGTGCGATCGCCGAAGCCGCCCGCTCCGCCGCGGCGCGGCCGAGCTCCTGCTTGTCGTTGAAGATGAGCGTGCGAATGATGATTCCCTCCTGCCTTCGCGCTGGGATCGCGGTCGCTACGGCCCGGCAAGCCCGCCAACCTTCGCGCTGGGATCGCCGTCGTTACGGGCCGGCAAGCCCGAGCCCCCGAACCCCGGCAGTGCTGAGCCTGTCGAAGGGCCAGCCCCGAGCCCCGAGCGCCGAGCCCCGATCAGCGAAGACTGTACTCAGTTCTGTTCGCGGATCGCAACGAGCGGATCGGTCCGCGCCGCGCGGCGCGCCGGCCAGAAGCAGGCTTGCAGGCCGGCCAGCAGCAGGATCAGCGACACCGCGGTGAACGCCGCCGGATCGAAGGCCCTGACGTTCCAGACCTCGCCCGCCAACCATCGGCCGGCCGCGTAGCTGCCGATCAGGCCGACCGCCGTGCCGGCCAGCAGCAGTCGCAGCCCGCGGCCCACGACCATGCGGGCGATCGCGCCGGCGCTGGCGCCGAGCGCCAGCCTGACGCCGATCTCCTGCCTCTCCTGCGCAACCGCGCTCGACATCACGCCGTAGACCCCGACGACCGCCAGCGCCAGCCCGACGACCGCGAAGATTGAAAGCAGGATCAGGTTGAAGCGCGGGGTCGCATACTGCTCGTCCTGGAGAATGCGGTCGAGCGTCATGATGCCCGTCACCGGCTGCCCGCGATCGATGGCGTAGACCTGGCTGACGACGGCCTTGGTGGCCGGGGCGGGATCGCCGTGTGTGCGCACGACCAGCAGGTTCGACATGCCCGCGTGGGTAAACGGCAGGTAGACTTCCGGCAGCACCGGGTTCGTCAGACCCTCGTTCAGCGAGTCGTGCACGACGCCGACGATCTGGAAGGTATCGTTCTGCAGCGAGAACGGCGGCGTCTTCAGCCGCGGCAGCGTGACCGTCTGCCCCAGGGGCTCGCGACCGTTGAGGCGCCCGCGCACGAAGCGTTCGTTCACGAGCGCGACCGGTTGCGCGCTCTCCACGTCGCTGGTCGTGAACAGTCGTCCGGCAGCGAGCCTGATGCCGACGACATCGGTGTAGCCGGCGCTGACGTGGTGCACCTGCACCGGATCGTCCGACGGCGGTTCGCCGGCCACTGTGGCGATCGTCCACATGTTTCCCAGCGGATGAAGGCCTGAGTTCACCGCCGCTGCTGCCACGCCGGGAACCGCTCCGACACGGCCGATCAGATCCTGGAAGAATGCGCTGCGCCGGGCCGCATCCGGGTACGCCGCGGCCGCCAGCGGCACGCGCATCGTGAGCACCTGGGCCGGCTCCACAGCGAGGTCCACCTGCCGCATCGACATGAACGCGCGAAGCAGCACGCTCGATCCCGCCAGCAGCACGATTGATAGCGCCACTTCGCCGACGACGAGGGTCTTGCGCAGGACGGCGTGTTTCGAGCTGCCGGCCAGGCTGCGGCTCGCTTCGCGCATCGCCTGCGCCACGTCGCGACCCGACGTGTGCAGTGCCGGGGCGAGCCCGCAGAGCACGCTCGTGACGGCCGATATCACGAGCGAGAACACCAGCACCGGCATGTTCAGTGCGATCTCCGACTCGTCGGGTATCGTGTCGGGCGGCACGAGGGTCAGGAGCGCCGGAAGTCCCGCATAGGCGAGGGCAGTGCCGACGATGCCGGCAAGGAGCGCCAGCACGAGACTCTCGGTGAGGAGCTGACGCACGAGACGATGACGGCTGGCGCCGAGCGCCGCGCGCACGGTGATCTCGCGCTGCCGTGCCGTCGCCCTCGAGAGCAGCAGGTTGGAAACGTTCGCGCAGGCGATGAGCAGCAGCAGCGCGACGGCCCCGAGCAGGATCCAGATGTCGCGCGTGATCGAGCTCGGGAACGTCTCCTTGAAGGGCAGCAGGCCGACGCGCCACTGGTCGGGAAACAGCGTGGGCTCCCGGCGCTTGAGGTCGGCGATGATGGGGGTGAGGTCCGCTTCCGCCCTCGCCGTGCTGATGCCCGGCTTGAGACGGCCGAGCAGGTGCACGTTCCGGACGCCGTCGATCGTGCGGCCGCGCTGGAACGTGACAGGGACGTAGACGTCCGCGCCCCGCCACATGAAGCGCTTCGGCATCACGCCGATCACGGTGCGGATCGTGCCGTTCAGCTGCAGCCGGCGGCCGAGCACATCGGTCTCGCCCCCAAGCTGTCGTTGCCAGAACCGGTATCCGAGCACCACCACCGGCTCCGCGCCCGCCCGCGCATCGTCTGGCGTCGGCGTGCGTCCAAGGAGCGGCGGGACCCCCATGACGTCGAACGTGTTGAACGGCCCGTAGTTCCCTCGCAGCCGCTGGGGCTCGCCGTCGCCGGTCCACAACACGTCGGTGATCGTCGAGGCGATCGTGCCTTCGAAGATCGTGTTGCGCTCGGCGATTTCCAGGAACTGATCGACCGAGTAGTTCGTCCGGTATCCCCGCATCGCCACGTTCGACACCCTGACGCTCATCAGGTTGTCGACGTCCTTGTAGGGAAACGGGTCGAGCACTACCGCGTAGAGCACGCTGTAGATGGCGGTCGTGGCCATGATGCCGAGGGCCAGCGACATGACAGCGAGCGTGGTAAATCCCGGCGTCCTGGCCAGCCCGCGGACGCCGAAGAGCAGGTCGCGCCGAAACTGATCCAGCCAGTTCATCATGGTGCCTTAGACGGAGCAGTGCCGTCCTGGGATTGGTCGCATCAAGAGATCAACAGGAGAACGGGAGCAGGGGAGTTGATGGGAGGCATTTTAGGTGCTGAGCTAGTTCGTGCGCCCTGGCCAATCCTGATTTGCTCCCCTACTCACCTCCTCCTTTGGATCTCTTTTATGCGATCGCAGCGTGACAGTGAATGGCCCTGAAATTACGCGTTCTGACCAAATGCCGCCCTCAACACCTCGAAGCTCTTCGGCACGGCGGTTGAGGGATCCTCCTTGCCTTCCATTTCGAGCGACACCCAGCCCTTGAATCCGGCGTTGCGCAAAGTGGCCGCTATCCGTTTGTAGTCCAGATCCAGGGTGTACCACTCCCCACCGCCGTAGTAGGTCTTCGCCTGAAC